>JBILGF010000168.1:0-6923 GCA_044351195.1 Burkholderiales bacterium | reverse complement strand
CCACTACCCGAAGAACTTCCTGAACGTGAACCAGACCATGTCCGCCGCCCCATCGCCGTCACCCGCGACCCCCGCCCTCATCGACGACCATGAGCTGATGCTGACCGTGACGCTGCCGGTGCGCTGGGGCGACATGGACGCCCAGGGCCATGTCAACAACGTGCAGTACTTCCGATTCGCCGAGCAGGCGCGCATCGAGTGGTTCGAGCGCCATGCACCCGATCGGCATGGCGAGGGCAAGGGGCCGGTGGTTGCGCAGACCTCCTGTCGCTACATCCGCTCCGTCGTCTATCCGGCCACGCTCGAGATACTGGTCTACTGCGCAGTGCCCGGGCGCAGCAGCTTCCGGCATCGCTACGTGATGCGCGATGCGAAAGACCCTGCGCGGGTCTACGCCGAAGGCGACGCGGTGATGGTCTGGATCGACCACCAGACGCAGAAGTCCACGCCGATCCCCGACCGTGTGCGCGACCGGCTGCCCAAGGCGCGCGGCTGATCGCGGTCAGCCGGCCCGACCGGCTGCCGGGCCCGCCATGGCCCGCGCAGGTGGGCATCCGGTCATGTCCAGCAGCCGCCCGGACGCCGCATCCCCTGCCGGATCGAGCAGGTACAGATAGCCTGCGGCGATCGCCTCCGGGGCGGGCAGCGCCGAGGCGTCCTCCGCAGGATGGCTGCGGTTGCGCTGCGGGCTCGCCACCGGGCCGGGCAGCAGCGCGTTGATACGCAGGTGGCTGTGCACGCGCCACTCCTGTGCCTGCACTGCCACCAGAGACAGCACGGCCTGCTTGGACAGGGCAAAGCAACCCCAGAACGCCGAGGGCGCCAGCGCGTGGGTCTCGATGGTCATCACCACCGAGGCCGACGGGGCCGCTTGCAGCAGCGGACGGCAGGCGCGGTTGAGCGCCGCAGCCGCCACCAGGTTCACCCGCAGCAGCGAGACCCAGCGGTCTGTCGTTTCGTCATCAAGCGGGCGCAACTGGTCGAGTTGCACCGCGCAGTGCACCAGTGCGTCGAGCCGGCCCAGCTGGGTGGCGATGGCGGCAGCCATTGCCTGGAAATCGCCATCGGTCGCCTTCGCGAGGTCCAGCGGAAAGATGATGGGGTCGGGCCCGCCGGCAGCGACGATCTCGTCGTAGACCGCATCGAGCTTCTTCTGCCGTTTCCCGTGCAGCACGACCTGGGCGCCGCGCGCGGCGCACGCGATCGCCGCCGCACGTCCGAGCCCCTGGCCGGCGCCGCTGATCAGCACGACCCGATCTTGCAGGCAGTGCGCGGCAGGCAGATAGGCATCAGGCAGGTGGAAGGTATCGATCATGGTACGGTCCGATAGGGTTGCGGTGCCCGACGATGTCCGACGGGCGGGGCTGCGATTATCGTCTGTCGCGGCGCGGCGGCAGCGATCGGCCGGGGTTCCGCGTGCAGGACGCCCGCGTGCACGGCGCCCGCGTGCAGTCCAGTCGCCGGGACTTCATCCACGGCGCATGCGGGCGACGACGGCGTCGGCGGCCTGCAGGCCGCTGCGTACCGCGCCCTCCAGGGTGGCCGGGTAGTCGCTTGCGACATGATCTCCCGCGAGCACGATGCCGGGTTCGGCGGTCACGGTGGCCGGACGTTCCAGCCCGGGCGTGCAGGAAAAGGTGGCCTGCTTCTCGGTGATCACCTTGCTCCAGGCCGGCGCCGGGAGTCCGGGCAGCAAGCCGCACAGTTGCCGATGCACGGCATCGGCCAGCGGCATGCGCTCGCTGGCCAGCTGTGCGGCCGATGCACTGATCACCACGCCGAGCAGCCCGGCCTGCCCGGTGAGCAGGCCGCGATCGAACACCCACTGGCCCGGGCCCTCGGCCATGCCGGTCATCGGCCGGGGCAGGCGCACCGTGCGGCCATACTGCAGGTACACCGAAGTGATCGGCTCGAAGGCATAGGCGCCGACCTTCGCGTGTACCGGCTGCAATGCGGGCCAGCGGGCGGTGAGATCGGCCAGGGCCCGCGGTGCCACCGCCAGCACGAGTGCTTCGAACGGCCCGGCGGATTCGGCGCGTGGCGGCGCGAATGCGAGTTGCCAGCCGGCGCCGTGGCCGGCAGCTTCGATCCGGGTCACCCGGTGGCCGCGGTACACCGCGCCGCCCTTCGCCGCCACGTACTGCGCTGCAGGGTCGGGAAACAGCGCGCTGAGGTCGGTTGCCGGCAGCAGCAGGTCGCTCGCCGTGCGCGACGCGCCCAGGCTGTCACGCAGCACGTTCGCGAACACCTGCGCCGATGCGCGCCCGGGCGGCGTGTTCAGGGCGGCGATGCACAGCGGCGCCCACAGGCCATCGGTGATGGGGCGGCCCTGCCGGTGCCGGTCGAGCAGGGCATCGACGGTGATGTCGGTGCCGATACGATAGCCGTTGCGGCGCAGGGCACCGATCAGCCGGATGGCATCCCAGCGCGCGCGCACCGGCAGGCCGCGTGCCGTGGCCAGTGCTGCCGCGAGGTGAAGCGGGGCCGGCAGGCGCGGGGCCTGCAACCGAAGGCCGCCGTGGATGAACCATTCCAGCGACCTGCGCTGCCAGCCGTCACCTGCATCGCCGCCGGCCGCACGAACCTGCCGCATGATGGCCAGCAGGCTGGTGTAGGCACCGATACCGATATGCAGCCCGTTGTCGAGCACGGTTCCGCGATGCTCGATCCGCCGCGCCCGCCCGCCAAGATCCTGGCCGGCCTCGTAGACCACCGTCTCGATGCCGGCATCGACCAGCGCGACCGCCGCAGCCATGCCGGCGTAGCCGCCTCCGATCACCGCGACCCGGGTGCGTTTCAAAGGGCGCGCGCCGTCTTCCACGCGATCCACAGCTTGCGCAGGGGTGTCAGCGACGTGCGTTCGGCAAGCACCTTGGCCCCACCCGCCCGGATCTCGGCAAGGAGGGTCCGATAGATGGCGGCCATGATCAGCCCGGTGCGCTGCGCCCGTCGGTCTTCCGGTGGCAGCAGCGCGAGCGCTGCCGAATAGTGCTGCTCGGCCCGGTCGATCTGGAAGGTGATGAGCGCCTGTGCCGCCGGGCCGTCACGGCGCCGGATCAGGTCTTCCTCGGCCACGCCGAAGCGTGCGAGGTCTTCCAGCGGCAGGTAGATGCGGTTGCGCCCGGCGTCCTCGGCCACGTCGCGCACGATGTTGGTCAACTGCAGCGCGATACCCAGGCCGTCCGCATACTCGAGGGTGGCCGGGTTCGAGTAGCCGAAGATGCGCGCCGAGAGCAGCCCGACTGCGCCCGCGACGCGGTGGCAGTACAGCCGCAGGTCGGAGAACGTCTCGTAGCGGTTGTAGTCGAGGTCCATCTGCATGCCGTCGATGATCTCGTCGAACGGCTCGCGCGGCAGCGAGAACGCGGCGATCGCCGGTGCCAGGGCCCGGGTGACCGGGTGCCGGGCATCGCCGTCGGTGGTGGGCGTGGCCGTGCCATGGGCCAGCGCGACCTGGTGGCGCCACCAGTCGAGCTTGAGCCGGGCGACGTGGCCCTCGGACACTTCATCGACGACGTCGTCCACCTCCCGGCAGAAGGCATAGAGCGCGGTGATTGCGCGCCGCTGCGCTGGCGGCAGGAACATGAAGCTGTAGTAGAAGCTGGAGCCGCTGGCGGCCGTGCGCTGCTGGCAGTACTGTTCGGGCGTCAACGCAGGCCTCCGGGTGCTGCTCCGGATTCCGGGCGCGGCGCTGCTGCAGGAAACCACAGCGTCCGGCCTGCGATGGCCACCCAGTCGACGGCGCCCAGCCGTGGCCGCTGGCGGAAGACGTCGCCGCGCACCCGCTGCAGCCGGTGCACGATGCGCAGCCCGCCACAGACGATCATGCGCAGTTCCAGCCCGACCCGCCCGGGGAGGGCGCGTGCCAGTGGTGCGCCCGACTCGAGCATCGCGCCCGCGCGTGCGACCTGGGTTGCCATGAAATCGCGCCAGCGGTCGTCTGCGCGGCCCTGCGCGATCCAGGACTCGTCCAGCCCGGCGGCCGCCAGTTCATCCCGGGCCAGGTAGACACGGCCCTTCTGCCAGTCGATGGCCACATCCTGAAGGAAGTTGATCAGCTGCAGTGCGCTGCAGATGGAATCCGACCATGCCAGCATGGGTGGCTCGGTGCGTTCGAACAGGTGCAGCAGCAGTCGCCCCACCGGATCGGCGGAGCGGCGCGCATAGTCGAGCACCTCGTCGAAGCCGTCGTAGCGGGTCTTCACGACGTCCTGTGCGAACGCGTCCAGCAGGTCGCGGAACAGCCCGACCGGCAGCCGGTGGGCGACGATCACGGGCGCCAGTTCCGTGAACAGCGGCGTCAGCGGCGCCTGCCCAACCTCGATCCGGTCGAGTTCGGCGCGAAACGCATCGAGCGCCCGCAGACGCTCGGCCGCCGGCGCATCGCCCTCGTCGGCGATGTCGTCGGCGCAGCGGGCGAAGGCATAGATGCGTTCAACCGGGCGACGCAGCCGTGCCGGCATCACCCATGACGCAACCGGGAAGTTTTCGTAATGATCGACTGGCATCGGGGCTGCGCGGGTCGGGCGGCGGGGTTACCGGGTGGACGGGATGTCGTGCAACGGCGCACGATCGCTCGATTATCCGTGTCGCGGGCAGGCGCAGGCACCGTTTTCGGAGTCGATCGCATGCGGCGCCCGGCAGGAAGGCCGTGGCTGCGGCAGAATGCGGGCGTTCCGGATGCCGGATCGGCTGTCGGCACCCGCCCGGTAGTTTAAACTCCACCGGGTAGTGGCATCTCGCGGCGAAAGTGGCGGAATTGGTAGACGCACTGGATTTAGGTTCCAGCGCCGAAAGGCGTGAGAGTTCGAGTCTCTCCTTTCGCACCACGGCGCCACGGTGCCCGCTCGGCAGCGCCGCACCCTTTTCCCTTCCCTCCTTCCCCCGCCTGAACGTCCATCCGTCTGGCGGTGGGCCGTATCAATTCCACACTCTTTGCCGTGACCCCAGCCAATGAACGTATCCGTTGAGAATCTCAGCACCCTCGAGCGCCGCGTGAATGTGTCGCTGCCGATCACCACGATCGAAACGCAGGTCGACCAGCGCCTGAAGAAGCTGGCGCGAACCGTGAAGCTGCACGGGTTCCGTCCGGGAAAGGTGCCGTTCAGGCTGGTCGCCCAGCAGTACGGCCCGCAGGTGCGCCAGGAAGTCGTCGGGGATACGGTACAGAAGAGCTTCGGAGACGCGGTGCGTGAGCGCAACCTGCGCGTGGCCGGCGTTCCGAAGTTCGAAGCCGCCGGCGATGCACCCGATGCGGCCGAGTTCGCCTACACCGCGACCTTCGAGGTCTATCCCGACCTCGAGCTCGGCGATCTTTCCGCGTCGACCATCGAGCGTCCGGTGGTCGAGATTGCCGCAGCCGACATCGATCGCACGCTCGAGGTGCTGCGCAACCAGCGCGCGACCTACGAGAAAGCCGATCGGGCGGCAGAGGCCACGGACGAGCTGGTGGTCGATTTCACCGGCACCATCGACGGCGTCGCCTTCGACGGCGGCACCGGGAAGGATGCCCGCTTCCTGCTGGGCAAGAAGCGTCTGCTGCCCGAGTTCGAGGCGGCCCTGGTTGGCATGCGGGCAGGCGAGACGAAGACCTTCCCGGTGACGTTTCCCGAAGACTACGCGGGACGCGAGGTGGCCGGAAAGACGGCCAGTTTCAAGGTCACCGTCAACGAAGTCGCCGGCCCTGTCGTGCCGGAACTCGACGCCGCGTTTGCCCGCCAGATGGGCGTGGCCGACGGTGACGTGGTACGCATGCGCACCGAGATCGAGGCCAATATCCGCCGTGAAGTCGATCGCCGGGTGAAGGCGAGGGTGAAGGAAAAGGTCGTCGAGGCGCTGCTGGCGGTCACGCCGGTGGAGGTGCCGAAGTCTCTGGTGGCCGAAGAGACCGAGCGCCTGAAGGACATGGCGCGGCAAGACATGGAAGCACGCGGCATGTCGGTGGGCAATGCCCCGCTGCCCGATGACCTGTTCGCAGCCCAGGCCGGGCGCCGGGTCAGCCTCGGACTGATCTTCGCCGAGGCCGTGAAGAAGCACGGATTGCACGCAAAGCCGGCCCAGGTGAAGGCCGAGATCCAGGGCCTCGCCGAAAGCTACGAGAAGCCCGAGGAAGTGGTGAAGTGGTACTATGGTTCGGCCCAGCGCTTGTCGGAAGTCGAGTCGATGGTGGTCGAAGCCAACGTGGTCGAATGGGCACTGGGCGCGTCGCAGGTCGTCGACAAGCCGACGGCGTTCGATGAACTGATGGGCACCGAGGCGGCAGGCTAGGCAGCCTCGCTCCGAGGCGCACCTGAAGCGTGTCTGACGGGCATCTGAGGCGCATCAGCAGCGATGGTGGGTGCCTTCCCGGGGCCCTACGCCGTGTATCGCATTTGCCGCCATGGCATGCACGGGGTCCGGGCCCTGCAGTCGCTGCATCCCTGTCCGGTTGCATGTTCCGGTCGCTTGATCCAGTACGCGCACTTGCGTCTTCCATTGCAGTCGATCGGCGGGCCTCCGGGGCCGCCATGAACAGGAAAGTCCGTCTCAGATGATCAACTGGAACAGTCCGGGCTTCGCCACCGGCAGCGGTAACGGTCAGGCCAGCGAGCGCATCGAGCCCCAGGGGCTCGGCATGGTGCCGATGGTGATCGAGCAGAGCGGGCGCGGCGAGCGTGCCTACGACATCTACTCGCGGCTGCTGAAGGAAAGAGTCATCTTCCTGGTGGGGCCGGTCAATGAACAGACCGCGAACCTGGTGGTGGCACAGCTGCTGTTCCTCGAGTCCGAAAATCCGGACAAGGACATTTCGTTCTACATCAACTCGCCGGGCGGGATGGTGTCTGCGGGCCTGGCGATCTACGACACGATGCAGTTCATCAAGCCCGACGTCAGCACGCTCTGCATCGGGCAGGCCGCGAGCATGGGCGCCTTCCTGCTGGCCG
>JBILGF010000167.1:0-6937 GCA_044351195.1 Burkholderiales bacterium | reverse complement strand
CGCGGAGCTCTGGCTGACCGGCGCCGAAGGTGAACTGCGCAGCGCGTTCCTGAACCTGGTGACCAACGCGATCCGCTATACGCCCGAGAAGGGACGCATCACGATCCGCTGGCGACCGACGCATGACGGCGGCGGATCGTTCTCGGTGATCGACACCGGGATCGGCATCGCACCCGAGCACATCCCGCGGCTGACCGAGCGCTTCTACCGGGTCGACCGCAGCCGATCGCGCGAGACCGGGGGTACCGGGCTCGGACTGGCTATCGTGAAGTACGCCCTGTCGCACCACCAGGCTCGCCTGCAGATCGAGAGCGAGCTGGAGCAGGGCAGCACGTTCAGCGCGATCTTCCCCAGCCGCCGCGTCACCGCTGCCCCGGTGCCGGAGAGTACGGCGGCCTGAGGTCAGGCCGTACGCAGTGTCGACGGGCCGAGTGCCGCCGAGATGGCCTGCGCCACTGCAGCGCCATAGTCGATCGCCGGCATCGGAAGGGGCACCGGCTGGCCGCCACGACGGGGCGCCCACACCGGGTCGGGAAAATGCGGATCTTCGCGAAAGCGCGGGATCACATGCCAGTGCAGATGCGGCGTCATGTTGCCCAGGCTGGCCAGGTTGACCTTGTACGGCTGGAGCAGGTCGATCACTGCCCGCTCGGCGGCGAACACCGCCTCCAGCAGGCATGAACGCTGCGAAGGGTCGAGGTCGCTCATCTCGCGGACATGGGCCTGCCAGATCACGCGCAGGAATCCGGGGTAATCGGGATCGTCGATGCGCACGACGCGCAGTCGCGCGTCCGACCACAGCAGATGTCCGCCCGGGGTTGCACAGAGTTCACAGTCGTTACCAGCAGGCCTCCCGGCACCGGCTCGCATCACGCCACGCCCGCTCATTCCAGCAGCCGTCCAGGCCGGACGAGCGCCGCAACGCGGGTCAGGCCGCACTCAACCCTGACACTAAAGTCGGGTCTGACCCCGATTTCCGCGCGGCTCATTTCCGTCTGGGCGGCGGCAGGTCGGTGCAGGTGCCTTCGGCGGCTTCAGCGGCGAGGCCGATCGATTCGCCCAGCGTCGGGTGCGGGTGGATCGTCTTGCCGATGTCGACGGCGTCGCAGCCCATCTCGATCGCCAGCGCGACTTCGCCGATCAGGTCGCCGGCATGGGTGCCGACGATGCCGCCGCCGACGATGCGATGGGTCGTGGCATCGAACAGCAGCTTGGTGAAGCCTTCGTCGCGGCCATTGGCGATCGCGCGACCGGAAGCGGCCCAGGGGAACAGGCCCTTCTCGACCGCGATACCCTGCCGCCTCGCGTCCTCCTCGGTCAGGCCGACCCAGGCCACCTCCGGATCGGTGTAGGCCACCGACGGGATCACGCGCGCATCGAAGTAGCGCTTCTCGCCGGCGGCAGCCTCGGCCGCGACATGGCCTTCATGCACCGCCTTGTGGGCGAGCATCGGCTGGCCGACCACGTCGCCGATGGCGAAGATGTTCGGCACACGGGTGCGCATCTGCCGGTCGACGGGGATGAAGCCGCGCGCATCGACCGCGACACCGGCACGCTCGGCAGCGATGTTCTTCCCGTTCGGCACCCGGCCGACGGAGCTCAGGATCATGTCGTAGCGCTGCGCACCAGCGGGCGCGGCCGCGCCTTCGAAGCTCACGTACAGCCCGTCCGGCTTCGCCTCCACGCCGACGGTCCTGGTGCCCAGCATCACCTTGTCGAAGCGCTTCTCGTTCATCTTCTGCCACACGCGCACCAGGTCACGGTCGGCGCCCGGCATCAGCGCATCCATCATCTCGACCACGTCGATGCGCGCACCCAGCGTCGAGTACACCGTACCCATTTCGAGGCCGATGATGCCGCCACCGATCACCAGCATCTTTCCGGGCACCGACGGCAGTTCGAGTGCACCGGTGGAGTCGACGATGCGCGGGTCGTCGGGCAGGAACGGCAGCTTCACCGGCTGGCTGCCGACCGCGATGATCGCGCTGGCGAACCGCACCACCTTGCGCGCCTGGCCGGGTGTGTCGTCGCTGCCCGTGGTTTCCACCACCTCGACATGGTTCGCATCGATGAAGCTGCCCAGCCCGCGCAGCACCGTCACCTGCCGCGCCTTCGCCATCATCGACAGCCCACCGGTAAGCTTGCCGACCACCTTCGACTTGTGTGCGCGCAGCCGGTCGAGGTCGAGCGTCGGCGCCGCGAAGGTGATGCCGATGTCGCCGAAGTGCTTCACCTCGTCCATCACCGCCGCAACATGCAGCAGCGCCTTGGACGGGATGCAGCCGACGTTCAGGCAGACCCCGCCCAGCGCCGGGTAGCGTTCGACCAGCACCACCCGCTGGCCCATGTCGGCCGCGCGAAACGCCGCGGAGTAACCGCCGGGGCCGGCGCCGAGCACCAGCAGGTCGCAGTCGAGGTCTGCCTTGCCGGTGAAGGCGGCAGCCGCCGCGGGAACCGCGGGAGCCGCGGGAGCCGCATCGGGCGCCGGCGCCGACTTTTCCGCCGACGCGGCAGCCTTCGGCAGCGCACCTGATTCGCCTGCGGACGCCGCCACCGCCTGCCCCTCGAGCAGCAGGATCAGGCTGCCTTCCGAGACCTTGTCGCCGACCTTCACCGCGACTTCCTTCACCACGCCCGCGACCGGCGAAGGCACGTCCATCGTCGCCTTGTCCGATTCGAGCGAGATCAGCGGGTCTTCCGGCGCGACCGTATCCCCCGGCTTGACCAGGATGTCGATGATGGGCAGGTCCTTGAAGTCTCCGATGTCCGGGACTTTCACTTCGATCGCAGGGGGCATCTTGTCGTTCGTCTGGTTCGTCTGGTTCGTCTGGTGTCGCGCGCAGATGAGCTTACCGCGATCTGCCGCACCGGACAGGAAAGCGCATCCGCGCCGGGCAGCCACTTTCGCCGCCCGCCCGGCGACGAGGCCCGCTATGCTTGGCTGATGCACGATTTCCCCCGCGCCCCGCGCCCGCCTGCCGCCGAAAACGACACCCCGACTGCAGTCGGCCCGGCAACCCCGGGTCGCCTCCAGCAGGCTTGGGGCGTGCTCCGCTCGCTCTGGATCTACCGCGTGCGCGACCGCGGCCGGCATCGCGGCATGGACGCCCTGTATCGCCGGTTCCTCGCCCCCGGCGACCTCGCGTTCGACATCGGCAGCCATGTCGGCGACCGCGTGGCGAGCTTCCGGCGCCTCGGCTGCCGGGTGGTGGCGGCCGAGCCGCAGCCGGCGCTGGTACGTGTGCTGCGCCGGCTGCACGCCCGCGACGCAGCGGTGACGATCGTCGACGCGGCCGTCGGCGCCGCCGAAGGCCAACTGGAACTGCACCTCAACCTGCGCAATCCGACCGTCGCCACCGGCTCGACTGCCTTCATCGCCGCGGCCGACGGCGCGCCGCGCTGGGAAGGCCAGCGCTGGACCGCGTCGGTGACCGTGCCGGTGACCACGCTCGATGCGCTGATCGCGCGGCACGGGCTGCCCACCTTCGTGAAGATCGACGTGGAAGGACTGGAACTGGACGTGCTGCAGGGCCTGAGCCACGCACTGCCTGCGCTGTCGTTCGAGTTCACCACGATACAGCCCGGCGTCGCGCTGCAATGCCTCGCGCGCTGCGCGCAGCTGGGCGACTACCGCTTCAATGCAGCGCTCGGGGAAAGCCAGGCGCTGGTCCATGACGCATGGCTGGCCGCCGACGCCATGAGCGCATGGCTGCAGGCACTGCCGGCGGACGCCAACTCGGGCGATGTCTACGCACGGCTCGAACCGCGCTGAGACGCCCGCCGCGGTGACTGGCTAGCCGCGCACCTGCCCGTCGCCGATCACCACCCACTTGCGGTTGGTCAGTCCTTCGAGACCCACGGGCCCGCGGGCATGCAGGCGATCGGTCGAGATGCCGATCTCGGCACCCAGCCCGTACTCGAAGCCATCGGCGAAGCGGGTCGAAGCATTGACCATCACCGAACTGGAGTCGACCTCGCGCAGGAATCGACGCGCTCGCGACAGGTCTTCGGTGACGATCGCATCGGTGTGCTGCGAGCCGTAGCGCGCGATGTGATCGATCGCCTGGTCGAGCCCATCGACGATGCGCACTGCGAGGATGGCATCGAGGTACTCCGCGTACCAGTCTTCTTCGGTTGCCGCGAGCATGCCGGGAACCAGTGCCCGCGCCGCCTCGTCGCCGCGCAGTTCGATGCCCTTGTCGCGGTAGACCGCCGCCAGCCGGGGCAGCACCGCCGCCGCGACCGGCCGGTCGACCAGCAGCGTTTCCATGGTGTTGCAGGTCGACAGCCGCTGCGTCTTCGCGTTATCGGCAATGCGCACCGCCTTGTCGAGGTCGGCCGCAGCGTCGATATACACGTGGCAGACACCATCCAGGTGCTTGATCACCGGCACCCGTGCCTCGGCCGAGATGCGCTCGATCAGCCCCTTGCCACCGCGCGGCACGATCACGTCGATGTAATCGGGCATGGTGATCATCTGCCCGACCGCGGCACGGTCGGTGGTCGAGAGCACCTGCACCACGGCTTCCGGCAGGCCGGCGGCGCGCAGGCCCGCGTGCACGCAGGCGGCGATGGCCTGGTTCGAATGCACCGCTTCCGACCCGCCACGCAGCACGGCCGCATTGCCGGACTTCAGGCACAGCGAGGCCGCCTCGGCCGTCACGTTGGGACGCGACTCGTAGATGATGCCCACCACGCCCAGAGGCACCCGCATGTGGCCGACCTGGATGCCCGACGGACGGAAGCGCAGGTCGGTGATCTCGCCGACCGGGTCGGGCAGTGCCGCCACTTCGGCCAGCCCTTGCGCCATCGTCGCGATCGTTTTCGGCGACAGCATGAGGCGGTCGACCATCGGCGCATCGAGACCCGCGGCGCGCGCAGCGTCCACGTCGCGCGCATTCGCCGCGAGCAGGGCCTCTGCGCCGCTGTTCAATGCATCGGCGGCCGCGAGCAATGCGCGGTTCTTGGTGGCGGTGTCGGCACGGGCGATCGAACGCGCAGCCGCGCGTGCGGCCTTGCCGACCGAAACCATGTAGCTCTGGACGTCCATGGCGGTTGCGCCCCGTCCGGGGCGGCGCAGCGTGAAGAAGGGATTGAAGTCTATCCGGTTTCCGATACCGCCCTGCACTGCCTTGCCCGCATGCGCTCGCCGGCGCTCAGCCCGCGCGCCTGGGCGTGCGCGGTGGCGCGCTCGACAATCCGAGGCACAGGGCAACGACCAGTTGCCACGCGTCGCGTGTCCCCAGCCCCTTCGACGCACGGTCGATCTCGCTCACCGCGCGCAGCGCGCGACGCGCACGCCGGCCATCGATGCGGCCGAGCGCGCGGCCGATCAGCCCTTCGCGCGCGCCGAACACACCGGCTTCGCGCATCGCGAGCGCCTTCTGGCGGCCTGCGTCGAGCGCGTCGTGCACGCCGACCAGTGCCCGCAGCTCATGCGCCAGCGTCCAGGTGACCAGCGGCAGCGGGGAACCCTCGGCGCGCAGGCCATCGAGCATGCGCACCAGCTGTACTCGATCGCCGTCGAGCATGGCGGTGCCCAGCGCGCGCAGGTCGTAGCGGCTCACGTCGAGTACCGAACCGCTCACCTGCTCGAACGACAGTTCGCCCGGCGCGAAGGACAGGGCGAGCTTCTCGACCTCCTGGCTGGCGGCAGACAGGTTGCCTTCGACCCGGTCGGCCAGGAACTCGAGGGTATCGCGCGCGGCGCGCTGGCCGTTGCGGTGAAGCCGTGCCTCGATCCAGGCGACCAGCCGGTCGCGCGGCAACGGGTCGGCCACCACCAGTACGCCGGCGGACTCGAGCGCCTTCAGCCAGACCGTCTTCATCCCGGCCCAGTCGAGCCCGGGCAGGCTGACCAGGGTCACGGTGTCCTGCGGCAGGCGCTTCGCGTAGTCGACGAGCGCCTGCCCGCCATCCCGGCCCGGCTTGCCGTTGGGAATGCGGACCTCGACCAGCCGTCGCGCGGCGAACAGCGACATCGAATCGCCTGCCGCCCGGAGCGACTCCCAGCGAAAGCCGGCCTCATGGGTGAGCACCGTGCGTTCGTCGCAGCCCTCCTGCAGCGCGCGTGCGCGCAGCGCGGCCATCGCCTCGTGACCAAGCAGGGGCTCATTGGCCACGACCGTATACAGCGGCCCCATGGGCCGCTGCAGGGCTGCAGCCAGGTCGTCGGTACCGATGCGCATGGGCGGGCCCGGCGGCAGCTCAGGAGAGGGCGCGGCTGGCCGCGGCAATGCGGCGCAGCAGCTGCTGCACGGCATCGCTCTGCATGTCGCGCACGAGCAGGATCTCTTCCTGCTCCTTTGCCAGCACCTGCGAATCGTCGAAGGTGATGTCCCGGCGCAGCACCACTTCGCCCGGGGCGATCAGATCGCGGCCCTTGCCGTCATGCACCCGGTAGGACACGCGGAAGATCAGCTGGAACTCGCGCACCCGGCCCGCGCCCGACAGCGAAAGGATGCGCCGCTCCTGCGACATGCCGGCGATCTGCAGGATGGCCTGGGCGAGCTTCGGGTCATCGACGATGCGGACGTTCCGGTTGGCCCGGATGCTGCGCCTGAGCTCGACCGCGAACGTGGTGTTCTCTGCACCCTGCAGTGCCACCGTCTCGAACGGGATGTTCGCCGCCCCGCGCAGCCGGAAGCCGCAACCGCCTGCCACGGCGGCAGCGATGACCAGCGCGGCGCGCTGGAGCAGGGTGCGTCGGGGATTGGAAACGTTCATCGCTGGCTCCGGACCGAGGCCACTACTGTAGCGCGAATGCAGGAACGCACCTGCGCGCGACCCGTCGTCCTCAGACGACGATGTTGACCAGGCGCCCCGGCACCACCACGACGCGCCTGGCCGGCTTGCCGTCCAGGGCGCGAACGGCCGCCTCGCTGGCCAGCGCCAGCTGCTCGATCGCGGCCTTGTCGGCCGATGCCGGCACGCGCAC
>JBILGF010000166.1:0-6950 GCA_044351195.1 Burkholderiales bacterium | reverse complement strand
CCGCGGGCGAGACCGACGGGACCGTGCAGGTGCGGGTGCGCCTGCTGCAGGAGGCGAACGCAACGCCGCTGCCGGAAGCCGAGTACGCCAGCGCCGGAGCCGGCCTGGGCGTGACCCTCGACACCACCGCGGTTGGCCACGGAGCGACCGTCGACGGCGTGCTCAGCGGCGTGGGCGCGCCGGCCGAGGTGCGCGGGACGCTCGCGCAGGTGAATGCCTGGCTGGCGGGCCTGCGCCTGACCTTCGCCAACCTTGGCAACGCAAACGTCGACCAGACCTATGCGATCGAGGTCATTGCCGATGACCGGCTGCGCGATGGGGCAGGCGCGCTCGCGGGCGCCGCCAACGGTGGGGCGACCAACCAGCAGACCGGGCTGCCTGCCGTGCCGCTGACCGACGATTTCAATGCATTCGCCACCACGGTGTCGGCCTACAACGTCTACAACGTGGTGCGCGCCACGCGGTCGGTGTTCGTGTCCTCGATCAACGACCCCGGTTCGATCAGCGCCAACAACGTTGTCGTCGCTGAAGCCTCGGCCACGCTCGTGCTCGATGCGACCAATGCCGACATCACGATCGCCGACCCGGACGACAACGGTGCGGCCAACCTCACGGCAACGGTCACGCTGCCTGCAGGGTCGGGCCTGGTGTTCAGCACCGTGGGCGGCAGCGGTGGCATCGTGGGGGGCGCAGGTACGAATCAGCTCACGCTGACCGGCACCGAGGCCGAGCTCAATGCGCGCCTGAAGGCGCTCACCGTGGCCTTCCCTGATCCCGTCGGAGATGCGCGGGCCGTGGACTGGAACGGCAGTTTCACCGTCACCGTGGTGTACAACGATGCGGGCAACACCGGCACGCGGCCAGCAGCTATTCCCAGCGATACCGATGACCCGACGGCGAACCCGGGCGACTACGCCTATGCCGACGGCGTAAATGCCGCGCTGGTCACGACCCGTACCTTCCAGGTGACCGTGACCGCCGTCAATGACGCACCGCTCCGGGCGACGGGCTTTGTTGCGATACCCCCGATATCGGTCGATGAAGATGCGCCGGGCGGCATCGGTGGCAACCCGCCGGGCGCGACCGTACTTGATCTGTTCGGACCCGCCTACACCGATGTCCTGGACCAGGTGAACCAGGCGGTCACCGGTGGCAGCGTGGCCGATGCGTTCGCCGGCATTGCCATTACCGGCAATGCGGCGATCGGCGCGCAGGGGGCATGGCAGTACTCCAGCGACGGCAGCAACTGGACGGCGCTGCCTGTGGTCAGCGAGACCTCGGCGCTGCAGCTCCAGTCCGGCGATCGCCTGCGCTTCGTGCCAGCGGCAGACTTCCACGGCACGCCCGGCGCGTTGACCGCGCGCCTGGTGGATGCCAGCGGCCCGGCGCTCGTGACCGGTTCGACGGTGAACGTCTCCGGCGCGCTCTCCGGGGGTATCACCCGTTATTCGGACAGTTCGAACAGCGTCACCCATACCGTCACCGTGTTGCCGGTCAACGACCGCCCGACGGCTGCGGGCACCGCGCTGACGGCGACCTTCGAGGACAACACGAACCCGACCGGTGCAGCGCTCACCGCGCTCGGCTTCGGCTACGGTGACGCCATCGACAACCGCACCGGCATCGCGGGCGGCGGCAACACGGCCACTGCCCTGGGTGGCTACGCAATCGTCGGCAATGCCGCGAATGCAGCTGGCGAAGGCCGCTGGCAGTACAGCACCGGCGGCGCATGGACCGACGTAGGCGCGGTAAGCGACGCCTCTGCGGTGGTGCTGCCCACCAGTGCCAGCCTGCGGTTCCTGCCGGCAGCGGATTTCAACGGTACGCCGGGCGCGCTGTCGCTCAGGTTGGCCGACAGCGTGCAGGCCGCTGCCACGGGCGTAAATCTTTCCGGCAGCGTGGGCCCGACCGGCACCTGGTCGCTGCCGGTGACGCTCGCCACCAGCGTTGACCCGCGCAACGACGCGCCGGTGCTCTCGGGCACGGTCAACACCACTTTCACCGAGGGCAGCCCGGCCGCCGCCCTGCTCAGTGGCGCCACGGCCGCCGACATCGATCTGCCCGGCGTGGTCACCTTCGGCAGCGGGCGCATCACGGTCACGCTGGACACCTGGCGCGCGGGCGATGTGCTGAGCCTCGCGGGCAGCCCGGCCGGGGTGGCCGGCACCAGCGGCGGCAGTGGTGCCTCGCTCGTCTTGCAGCTGGACACGGCAGCGACGCCGGCGACGATCGGCACGATCCTGAACGCGCTGCGCTTCGAGAACACCAGCAACGACCCGGTGGGTCACCTGCTCGGCATCGACGACTTCGACCGTGCCTATACGGTCGTGCTCAACGATGGCAACAACGTCAACGGCGCGGCCAATGCCGGCGGTAACGGCGGTGGCGATCCGACGCTCGACTCGAATGTCCTGGCCGGTGTGATCACGCTGGTTCCGGTCAACGATCCGCCGGTGGCCACCGACGACGCGAAGACCGGTCTCGGGGGCACTCTGGAGACCGACCCCGATCACCTGAACGTAGAACTGTCGGTCGACGCGATTCTCACCGGCGGCGTGGAAGGCGCCGGCACGGCGGGTACGGTGGATGGCGCTGCGCTGGCCGGCCTGTATGGCGCGCTGGCGATCGGTGCGAGCGGCAACTACACCTACACCCTGGATGCCGCCAATCCGCAGGTCAAGGCGCTGTCCTCGGGCGAGACGCTGCAGGACCGGTTCAACTACCGGATCGCCGACCCCGACGGCGGGCGCGATACCGCGCTGCTCGTGATCACGATCACCGGGGTGGACGACGGCGGGCCGTCGATTGCCGCGGTTGATGGCAACGGAGCGGCCGCCGGGCAGGCCACGGTGTTCGAAGCCGGCCTCACCACGGACGGGCCGGCAGGCGAGTCGCGCACGGTGAGCGGCGCGATCAGCGTGGCCGCCCCATCGGGGCTGGCCTCGGTGACGATCGGCGGCACCGTCTTCACGGTGGCGCAACTGTCCGGGTTCTCCGTCGGCAGCCCGTCAGCGATCATCGATACCGGTGAAGGGCAATTGCGTCTGACCGGGCTCACGGTGACGGCAGGGGCTGCATCGGCGCCGACGGCGGCGACGGTCTCCTACGAGTACACCCTGAAGGCGGCAATCGCACACGCCGGAGCCGACGCCGACGAGAGCCTCGACAGCGTGGCGCTGGTGGCCACCGATGCGACCAGCGCTGCAGCGAGCGCCTCTGGCACGCTCGGGGTGCGCATCGTCGACGATGTACCGACCGCGCGCGCCGACATCGCTGCCGTAGTCGCGGGAACCATCGCCAGCGCCCTGCAGACCTCGGGTAACGTGGTCGCGGCCGTTGCGGCCGGCGACACGAGCGATCGCCTGGGCGCCGATACCGTCGCCGCGCCGGTGACCGCACTGTCTGCCAACGGCACCGCCGGGGTGCCCGGCGTTGCATTGGCCGGCCGCTACGGCCAGCTCGAGATGGATGCTTCGGGTGCGTATGTCTATCGCGCCAGCCAGGCCAACCCTGCGGTGGCTGCGCTCGGGCCGGGACGTACGCTGGTCGATGCGTTCGACTACACCGTCACCGATGCCGATGGCGATTCGAGCACGGCCACCCTGACCATTACCGTGCGTGGCGAGGCGCTGCCGCCGCCGCTCACCGGAGGCGCCGACCGACCGGTGCAAGGTGAGCGTCGTGACCCGTTCTTCGCGACCGATCCACGGCGGCCGGTCAACATGCAGATGGAGCCTTCGCTGCATGTGCAGCGTGCGGTGCGTGAAACCGCGGCTGGCACGCTCGAGCACGGCCGTCTGATCCAGGGCCTGGCCTTGCCACCGGGCAGCGAACTGCACAGCGAAAGCCTCATGCTCGCCGACACGATGGATCCGACCGAACATGTGTCGCGCGATGGTGTGCGTTACTCGCGGCAGCTGGTGGCCGACGGCCAGGAGCGCCCCGGATCGCTCGGCAATGCATTGGTTGTCGGCAACCAGAGCCTGTTCGATCCGTTCTCGCCGTTCGGCACGCGCGAGGGTCTCGGGCAGTCGACCGAAGCTCCTCCGGTGGCAGCCTTCGCGGCCGGCGACACGAAGCCGGGCGATCTTGCCGCGCAGCCCGTCGATGAGGCCAGGCCTGCGATGGCGCAGGGCGATGGCGGTACGCCGCCCCTGTTGGCAATAGCGCCGGTGGCATCCTCGGCGCCGGTGGCCGCATGGGCAGGCTTCACCCAGCAGTTGCGCCAGGTTGCTCTGGAGCGTGCGCTGGTGCGCGAGGGCCAGGCATCGCCCGGGCCGCTGCGTGCGGCCCAGCTGCCGGCGATCGCAGCGCAGGACGGGGTGCGCACGCTTGCGCGCGCAGGTTGAACGACATGAGTGCGGGGCATGATGAGTGATTTGACAGGTAGCTTCAGGCGGCGCGGCGGTTACGCGATGGTCGCGGCGGTCGCGCTGGCCGTGTCCGGGTGCACGATCGTGCCGGAGCGTCTCACTTCAGAGCAGGTCGAAGAGCGGGTACGTCGCGATCGCGACATGATGTATGCCGACCAGGAAGTGCTCACCGAGCCACTGACCTTCTCCGGGGCGCTGGCACGGGCACTGAAGTACAACCTCGACTACCGGCTCAAGCTGATGGAGATCGCGCTGTCGCAGGGGCTGCTCGACGTGTCGCGACTGGACCTGCTGCCCAAGGTGGTCGCCGATGCCGGCTACCGGTCGCGCAGCAACGATTCCGGTGGCACCAGCATCGGCATCGAGGACCGGCTGGTGAGCCTGCGTCCGTCGACTTCCGAAGAACGTTCCTTCAGCACCGCGCGGGCGGAACTGTCGTGGAACGTGCTCGATTTCGGCATCAGCTACTACCGCGCCAAGCAGGCCGCTGACGAGGTGAGCATCGCCGAGGAGCGTCGGCGCAAGATCCTGCAGAACATCGTGCAGGATGTGCGCAGCGCCTACTGGCGTGCGGCGGCGGCGCAGCGCCTGTCGGGCGAGGCCGATGCCCTGCTGGTCTCGATCCGGTCGGCGATCGAGCGCTCGCGCGATGCCGAGCGTGCGGGCGTGCTGCCGCCTGCGCAGGCGCTCGCCTACCAGCGTGCCCTGCTCGATGCGATGACGCTGGTGAACCTGCGCCGCCAGGAAATGGAGTTCGCACGGCGCGAACTGGCGGCACTGATGAACGTGCGCCCGGGTACCGAGGTGCGCATCGCCGATGTGACCGAGCCGCCGCTGCTGGCCGTGCCGGTCGACATGCCCGAACTGGAGCGCATGGCGCTCACCCGCAGGCCGGAACTGCTCGAGGAAGACTACCGGGCGCGGATCACCCAGAACGAGGCGCGCCGGCAACTGGCCTCGCTGTTTCCCAACCTGAACATCTTCGCTGGCGCGAGCTACAACTCCAATACATACCTCTACAACAACAACTGGGCCGACGCCGGCGCCAGCGTGTCGATCAATCTCATGCGGCTGACCGGGCTGCCGACGATGCGCCGTGCCAACGAGGCGCGCGCACAGACCGACAGCGCCCGCCGCATGGCGCTGTCGATGGCGGTGATCACCCAGGTCCGCGTGGCGGTCGAGCGCTACCGCCTGACCACGCTCGATCACGACCTGGCCCGCGAGTCCGCCCAGGTCGACCAGCGGCTGTCGGCGATCGCCCGCGGCAGCGCAGCCAGCCGCCTGGAGAGCGAACTCGAGGCGCTGCGTACCGAGAGCCGTGCGCTGGTTTCGCGCTATCAGCAGGCGACAGCGTACGCGGCGGCGCAGGCGGCTTTCGGGCGGGTGATGAACTCGCTCGGCATCGATCTGCTGCCGGGCGAGGTCCGTTCGGCCGAACTGCCCGACCTGCAACGCGCGGTCGATGCGTCGCTGACGGCGGGCGAGCGCGAAGCGTTCCGTATCGGCGTGGCCGAAGTGCCAGTGCCGAGGCCAGTCCGGGTGTCGATCCGGGGTCTTGGCACCGACAGCGATGCCGGCACCGTGCGCCAGTCGGTCGAGCGGGTACTCGTGCGCAGCGATGTCGGCGTGCGCACGGCAGCCGACGCCTTCCACCTGTCGCTCGCGTTCACGCCGCCGGCAGGTAGTGGTGGACGGGCAATCTGGCGGATCGATGTCGCCGACGCGGCTGGCAAGGCGGTGTTCGGTTCCGACTACATCAGCGTGCTGCCGGCAACGGCCGATGCAAAGACCCTGTCAGCCTTTGCCGAGGCAGCCGTCCTGTCGATCATGGCGCGGCTGCGCGAAACGCTGGGCGCGGGCAGCGCGGTTCGATGATCGGCTGGCGCAGGATCGGGGCCCTTTGCGCCGTGCTTGCCATGGCCATGGGCACCGGCCTGCCGGTGTCGTCATTCGCGCAGGGTTCGTCCGCGGCCGCCATGCCGCCCATGGATCCTGCCGTACGTTCGCGCGGGTCGGAGACCGAAGTCCGCCTGCTGGTCGTGGCCGACCAGGAGAGCGCGATGTCGGCACCGGTAGCCGCGCGGGTCTCGGCCGTCGATGTACGACTGGGTGACACCGTGGTTGCGGGCCGTCCGCTGGTCCGCTTCGAGTGCAACGAGGTGGAGGCCCGCCGCGAGGCCGCGCTTGCCGAAGCACAGGGCGCGCGGCTGCAGTACGAGGCCAAGCTCCGGCTGCAGGGCCTGCAGTCGGCCGCCGAGATCGAGGTTGCGCTCGCTGCCGCTGCGGTCGACCGGGCGCAGGCGCAGACCCGGGTGGTCGAGGCGCAGCTCGCGCAATGCGTGGTGCGCGCGCCTTTCGATGGGCGGGTCGCCCGCATCCATGTGCGGGCCGGCCAGAGCGTGATGGCAGGTGCGCCGATCATCGACGTGGTCAGCGACGGCCCGGTCAGGGCCCGGGTGAATGCGCCCTCGCGCTGGCTGGCCTGGCTCAAGCCGGGGGAGCGGCTTGACGCGGTGATCGACGAGACCGGAGGCCGGCATGCCATGCGCGTGGCGCGGGTGGCCGGCCGGGTCG
>JBILGF010000165.1:0-6974 GCA_044351195.1 Burkholderiales bacterium | reverse complement strand
TCGTCGCCTCGCCGGCGGTCACCAGGAAGCGCTCGATCTTGCGCCGGTGGAAATGGTTGCCGCGCACCACGCCCGGACGCGTGGTCGATGCGAAGCACTGGCCGCCATGGCCGGTCTTCACCGCCTCGAACAGATGGCCGCGCGCATCGCTGCGCAGATCGATACGGCCCGGATAGTGCAGCGGGAAACGGTAGGAGCGCAGCGTGTTGAACAGGTCGAGGTCGAACGCGCTGTCGAACCGTGGCAGCGTGCCGTCGGCGTAGGTCGCATGCAGCGCCTGCAGCCGGGCCAGCGCCTCGCTGACCGGCATCCGCCGCCCGGCCGGCGACAGCGTGCCGCCGGTACCGGCCTCGATCGCATCGAGGATCAGGTCGCAGGCGGACTGCGCATGCAGCAGCTCGACCTCGCCATCGACGACGATCTTCGGCGTGCCGCCGGTGGCCAGCTGGTGGCAGAACGTGGCCACGGCCGAGTTGTAGAACGGCCGGCCGTGCTCCCCGAACAGGTGCGGAAAGCAGATGTCGGTGTACCGGGCGCCAGCCGAAGCCGCCCAGTCACCGAGGATCGTGCTGGCCTGCCGTTTCGAGCGCCCGTACGGCGTGAGCGCGGCGGCAGGCGCATCGCCCGGGTCGCGGCCGTGGGTCGAGTTCGAGAACAGCAGGTGCAGCCGGTCGCGGGTGCCGGCGCTGGCCTGCAGCGCATCGACCAGGGCCCGGGCCAGCCGCGGATTGCCGGCTTCGACGTCGGCTTCCGGCCCACGGTTCACGCCCGCGAGGTGCACCACCACTTCCGTGCCGGCCAGCGCGGCGCTCAGCGCGGCCGGGTCGGCGAAACAGGCGCGATCGATCACCCGCGGCTGCGGCCAGCCACGCATGCGGATCGCGCAACGCAGGTGCCAGCCCAGGAACCCGGCGCCGCCGGTGATCGCGACCTGCGGCCGTGCCGGCGCCAGTGTGCTCACCCCGGAGACTTGCGCGGCCGGGCGCGCGGCTTGCCGCTGCCGGGGCGCGGCGCCGTCTTCGCCGCCGGTTTCGCGCGGGCAGTCGTCCGGGCCGGTGCCTGTACCGGCCCGGCGGCCAGTTCGGCCTGCACCTCGGGCAGTGACAGCAGCAGCGCCTTCACCTGCGCCACGTCGAGCCGTTCGGTGTTGTGCGAGGTGTAGTCGTCGAGCGCAGCCTCCTGCATATCGCCCTCGGTGAAGTACTTCGCATAGTCGAGGCCGCGGCCATCCATCGTCACGCGCCAGTAGTCGCCCATGTCCTGCGCGCGGCGCAGTTCCTCGCGGCTGGCCAGCGTCTCGTAGAGCTTCTCGCCATGGCGCATGCCGATGCGGCGGATCTGCGGCTCGATGCCGAACAGCTCGCCCAGTGCTGCGGCCAGTGCGTCGACCGTGCAGGCGGGCGACTTCCTGATGAAGATGTCGCCGGGCCGTGCATTGCCGAACGCGAACAGAATGAGGTCGATCGCACCCGACAGCGGCAGCAGGAAGCGGGTCATCGCCCCTTCGGTGATGGTCAGCGGCTTGCCGGCGCGCATCTGCGACACGAACAGCGGGATGACCGAGCCGCGCGAGTACATCACGTTGCCGTAGCGCACTGCAGCCACCGTGCAGCGGTTGCGCCCGCCCCGTCCGCCAGCGGCGAGGGTTTCACGCGCCGCCGACTGCGCGACCTTCTCCATCAGCGCCTTGGTCATGCCCATGGCGTTGATCGGGTACACGGCCTTGTCGGTGGACAGGCAGACCACCTTCTTCACACCGTTGGCGATCGCCGACTCGACCACGTTGTGGCTGCCGATGATGTTGGTGTACACCGCCTGCATCGGGAAGAACTCGCAGGAGGGCACCTGCTTCAGCGCGGCGGCATGGAACACGTAGTCGGCGCCGCGCATCGCCGCATCGACGCTGTCGCGGCTGCGCACGTCGCCGATGATGAACTGGATCGACGGGTCGGCGAGCTCGACCCGCATCAGCTCCTGCTTCAGTTCGTCGCGGCTGAAGATGCGGATCTGCCCGACCTTCATGCGGCGCAGCCGTTCGAGCACGGCACGGCCGAACGAGCCAGTGCCACCGGTGATCAGGACGGTCTTGCCTTTCAGGGATTCAGCCATGTTGTTCTTGTCGCACCAGGGCGCCTGCGGGTGGTTCGGGAATCGGTCGATTATTGGCGCTCAGCTGGGTTTGCGCAATTCGGCCATCCAGCGCTCCAGCTGCCGGAAGGCCTGCTCACGGTCGAACTCCGCAAGGTAGCAGGCACGGGCGCGGGCACCGATCGCATCCCGCTCGGCCGCCGGCAGCGCCGCCATCTGCGCGACGGCCGCGGCCAGCGCGTCGGGATCCTCCGCGCTGCATGCGATGCCGGCCTGTGCGCGCCGGACCACCTCCGCGCCTTCGCCGTTGAGTGCCGCGATCACCGGGCGGCCACAGGCGAGGTAGGACTGGATCTTGCCGGGGATGGTCAGGGCGAAGATGGGTTCATCGCGCAGCGTGACCAGCAGCGCATCGACACGGGCGAACAGGTTCGGCATGTCCTGCATCGGCAGCGCACCGAGCAGGTGGACCGTGCGCCCGAGGCCGCGCCGCTCGATCTCGTCCTGCACCCAGGCGCGCATCCGGCCGTCGCCGGCAATCACCCAGTGGATATCCTGCCGCTCGCGCAGCTGCTCGGCCGCGGCGAGGATCGTCGGAAAGTCCTGCGCGACACCGATGTTGCCGGCGAACAGGACGTTGAAGCCCTCTGGTAACGCGGGTAGCACGGGCCGCGCCGGCGTCGGCGGGGATGCACCATTGCCGCGCGCGGCCGCCTCGCGGTCGACCGGCTGGTACACCGATTCGGCCCAGCTCGGGAAATAGCGCAGCTGCCCGGCGCCCACGCCCTGCCGCTCGAGCGGCCCGAAGAACGCGCGCGACTGGGCCAGCACCCGGTCGCAGCGGCGGTAGATCCAGCGCGTGAGCGCCTCGACTGGCCCGAGTGCCCAGCGGGCGCGCAGGCCGCTGGCCGCGACCACGCTCTCCGGCCACAGGTCGAGGACCCAGAACAGGACCGGCGCACCGGTCATCGCGCGGCACACCGCCGCCGGGATGCCGACGGTCACCGGCGAGGGCTCGAACACGAAGATGGCGTCGTAGCGGCCGCGCGCCCGCAGCGCACCGATCGTCGAGGCGGTGAACGCGAAGGACAGGTAGTTGAGCATGAGCCGCCAGCCCGCCGAATCGCCGCGCGAGACCATCGGCACCCGGATCACCGAGGCGCCGAACAGCCGCTCGCGCCACGGGCCGCGCAGCGCGCCATAGCCATCGTGCCAGCGGCCGGCCGGATAGTTCGGCAGCCCGGTGAGCACGGTGACCTCATGGCCGCGCGCGACCATCCCCTCGACCAGGTCGTTGATGCGGAAGTTCTCGGGGTGGAAGTACTGGGTGATGACCAGGAGGTTCATGCGAGCACCGAGCGGTAGAGCGCCACCACGCGCGCGGTGAAGCGGTCCCAGGTGAACAGCGCCGCCTGCGCACGGGTACGGCGTGCGATCGACTCGCGCGGCTCCGGGTCTTCCAGCGCACGCTCGATCGCGGCGCGCATCGAATCCGCCGAACCGGCGTCGAAATAGCCGATCGCATCGCCGCCGAACTCGGGCATCGGCGCCACGTCCGAGGCGACCACCGGCACGCCATGGGCCATCGCTTCGAGCAGGATGTTCGGACTGTTCTCGATCAGCGACGGGAACACGAACAGCCGGGCGGACGCATAGAGGGTGGACAGCTCGACGCCGCTGGCGCCGGGGATGATGCAGGTCGATCCGGCCACGCCCAGGCGCTCGGCGAGCCGCGTCACCGCGCGGTGGTAGTCGGCGTCCCAGGGCTTCCCGACCAGCACCAGTTGCAGGCCTGCGCGGCGGGCCGGCGCGATACCAGCGAAGGCCTGTACCAAACGCTCGAAATTCTTGTAGCGGTAGAAGTGCGACACGTAGAGCAGGTAGTCGCCGGTGATGCCGTGCTGCGCGACCAGCGTGCTGCGGGTGGCCGGGTCCTCGATGCCCGGCAGCACGTCGACTCCGTTCGGGATCACCTCGATCTTGCCGGCGTCGATGCCACGGTCGACCAGCACGCCGCGACAGGTCTCCGACAGGGCGATCACGCAGCGCGCGCGCCGTGCGGAGGAGACGATCGTGCGCGCGAGCAGGTCGAGCCGCAGCCGGGCTGCCATCCGGGTCTCGGCGGCGCGCGCATCGGCCGAGAAGGGGGCCAGGTTCGCGACGCCGACGATCGCCGGCACCGTCTCCGGGAAACGGGACGGCAGGTCGTGCGAGAAGGTGAGGTAGCCATTCGCCCCGGTCGAGCGCAGCAGCGCCGGCAGCCGCAGGTTCTGCCATGCGATCCGGCGCAGCGCGACGCCTGGCGCCGCGAAATGCAGTTCATCGACGACCAGGTCCCTGCGGTCATTGACGAACCCGAGGGCGCCGTCCGCGTGCAGGACATGCAGCCGCGTCTCGGGATCGTGTTCGCGCACCCGGCCGAGGAAGGCGCGTGCGCGCGTGAGTTGCCCACCGGTGCGTGCGGCGAGGAAATCGAGCAGCACGGTCGGCTGCGCGCGCTGGCTCACGGACAGAACCGCCGATGCCAGCGCTCGAACATGAGGATTGCCCACAGCAGGTGTTCATGGTTGCGCGCGCCCGCCGCGTGCTGGGTGCATGCGAGCCGGGCTGCGGCGCGGTCGATCCAGCCCGAGCGGCACAGGAAGCCGTCCTCTACCGCTTCGCGGATCGCCGGCTGCAGTTCGCTGCGCAGCCATTCCCGGATGGGCACCACGAACCCCGCTTTGGGCCGGTCGATCAGGTGCTGCGGCAGGTGGCGTGCGAGCAGCAGGCGCAGCGCGCGCTTGTCGCCGGACGGATGCAGCTTGAACGACGGCGGCATCGAACGCGCGTGCTCGACGACACGCCAGTCCAGGAAGGGATTGCGCGCCTCGAGTGCATGCGCCATCGAGGCGCGGTCGACCTTCACCAGGATGTCCGACTCGAGGTAGGTGCGCAGGTCGAGGTCCATCAGGCGCTGTGCCTGTGCACCGGCTGGCACATCGGACGCGAGCACGCCGCGCAGCAGCGCCGCCGCGGGTCCTCCGGCTGCAGCCTGCCCGGCAGTCGGCTGCAGCAGTGGCGTGGTCAGCAGGCGCAGCGGGCTGCGGAAGCGCGCGTACATGGCGGCAAGGTCCGGTGTGGCCAGCGCGGCCAGCGCCAGCGCGGCGCGATGGCCGGGCATGCGTCCGGCCATCGCGGCCAGAAGCCCGGCCATCGGAGCCGCGCGCCGGCGCCACGGCTCCAGGCGCTCGGCCAGTCCGTAGTACGGATAGCCGCCGAACAGCTCGTCGCCGCCGTCCCCGGACAGGGCGACGGTGACCTCGGTGCGCGCCAGCCCGGACAGCAGCAGCGTGGGCAGTGCCGACGAATCGGCGAACGGCTCGTCGTAGTGGGCCGTCAATGCATCGAGCGAGGACAGCAGGTCGGACGGGCCGATCACCAGCCGGGTGTTCTGCACGCCGAGGTGACTGGCCACCGCGGCGGCATGCGCCGACTCGTCGTAGCGCGGATCCTCGAAGCCGATCGTGTAGGTGCGCACCGCGTCTGAATGGCGGCGCATCAGCGCGACAATCAGGCTCGAATCGACGCCGCCGCTGAGGAACGCACCCACCGGTACGTCGCTGATCAACCGCAGGGCCACGCTGTCGTCGAGCAGGGACTCCAATCGGTCGAGCGGCCCGTCCTCGCTGGCGCCATCGCCGCCATCGGTGCTGGCTTTGCTGCTGGCGACCCGGCCGGCCGGCGCATGCAGCGACCACCATGTCGACCGGGTGCAGCCGCCGTCGGCATCGACTGCCAGCAGCTGGCCGGCGCCCAGGCGCTGCACCTGCTCGAAGATCGACGCATCGCCGGCGACATAGCCGAGGTCCAGATAGCGCTCGGTCGCGCTGCGCGACAGCGTGAATGCCAGGTCCCCGAAGGCGAGCAGCGCCTGCAGGGTGGAGCCGAACACCATCCGCTCGCGGTCGATGCGGTAGTACAGCGGCTTCACGCCCAGCCGGTCGCGCACCAGGAACAGCCGGCGCGCGCGTGCATCCCACAACGCAAACGCGAACATGCCGTTCAGGCGCGGCAGGCACGCCGGACCCCACTGCGCCCAGGCGGCGAGGATCACCTCGGTGTCGGAATCGGACTCGAAGGCATGGCCGAGCTGCACCAGCTGCGCGCGCACTTCGCGGAAGTTGTAGACCTCGCCGTTGAACGTGATGCTGAGCCCGCTGCCTGCGTGGTGCATCGGCTGGTGGCCGCGCGGCGACAGGTCGAGCACCGAAAGGCGCCGGTGCACCAGACCGATCGGGCCGTCGATCCAGATCCCAGCGTCGTCCGGGCCGCGATGCAGCAGGCTGTCGCGCGCGCGCGACAGCGCCGCCGCATCGATTGCGGCACCGCTGAATTCCAGACGCCCTACGATGCCGCACATGGCGTACCTTGGGCGGTCAGCGCGTGGCCGTGACCGGCAGGCCGATGCGCCGGCCGGACGGGTAGGCGAGCGCACCTGATTTGCCGGTGACGGCGGATTCGACGAACTGCAGCGGTTCGCCGGTACTCGGGCAGGTGAAGGTCGTGTCTATTGCGGTCGGAAACGGCAAAAAGGGAGCCGAGGGGCAGGGGGACGGTTGGACGGGCGGTATTCGCGCCCAGATTCAGGTCCGGTCCGGATCGATCAACCGATTATCTAGCAGCGACAGGTGGGGTGCACGTTCCTTGTGCTGGCAGGCCTTCCACAGGTTTGACCGGCTGCATCAGCATGAGGCCGTTACGCACAGGGTAGTGCGTGTCGCAGCGGGTACAGTGCAGCGCGTCAGGGCCACCGCGTTCCAGGCCCGCATGATGACATCCCGGACAACGCAGCAACGGCACCACGTCGAGTGCGCTGTTGCGCGCGCGCTGTGACAGCAGCCGGC
>JBILGF010000164.1:0-6989 GCA_044351195.1 Burkholderiales bacterium | reverse complement strand
GTCTACGAAACCCTGAAGCACTGGCAGATCCCCGACCTGCCGTTCGAACTGTCGAAGAAGGACACCATCCTCTACGGGCTCGGCCTCGGGCTGGGCGCGGACCCGATGGACCTGAACCAGCTGCGCTTCGTCTACGAGCAGGGGCTGCAGGCGCTGCCGATGATGTCGGTCGTGCTCTGCCAGCCGATGGGCTGGGCGGGCGACCCGCGCACCGGTGTCGACCGCACGAAGGTGGTGCATGGCGAGCAGGGCTTCCGCCTGCATCGGCCGCTGCCGGTCGAAGCGCGCCTGCGCGGCGAGACCCACGTGGTCGACGTCATCGACAAGGGCGAAGGCAAGGGTGCGCTGATCCTCACCGAGACGCGCATCCTCGATGCGCAGACTGGCGAGTGCATCGCCACCACCGAGTCCACCAGCTTTGCGCGCGCCAACGGCGGCTTCGGCGGCCCGTCGGTGTCGCCGAAGGTGCCACGCACCCTCCCCGACCGCGCACCCGACCTGTCCGACGACTGGCCGGTGATCCCCCAGCTCGCGCTGATCTACCGGCTGTCGGGTGACTACAACCCGCTGCATGCCGATCCGGCCTTCGCCGCGAAGGCCGGCTTCAACCAGCCGATCCTGCACGGGCGGGCGACCTTCGGCATCGCCGGCATCGCGCTGCTGCGCCAGCTCTGTGGCTGGGATCCGACGCGCCTGGTGGCGATGGAGGCGCGCTTCTCGGCGCCGGTATTCCCGGGCGACACGATCCGCACCGAGATCTGGCGCGAAGGCGGCCAGGCGTTCTTCCGCTGCAGCGTGCCCGCGCGCAACGCGGTCGTGCTGAACAACGGCTGGGCCGAGGTCACGGGATGACCGACGCGGCGGCGCTCGACCAGCGTCGGCTGCTCGCCGACAGCGTTGCCGATTACTGCCGCCGTTCGGATCCGCTGCGCCGGGCCCGCGCGCTACGCGACACCGATCCAGGCTTTGACCGTGCGGCCTGGCAGGAGATGGCGGCGCTGGGCTGGCTCGGCGTCACCGTGCCCGAAGCGTTCGGCGGGCTGGGCCTGACGATATCCGAACAGGCGGTACTGGCCCGCGGCCTGTCGGCGTCGGTGATGCCCGAGCCGGTGACGGCCACCCTGATCGCTGCTCGTGCCATCGTCGGCTGCACCGATGGCGCACTGAAGGCCTCGCTGCTGGAAGGGATCGTCTCCGGCGCGGTCATTCCCGCGCTCGCCTGGCAGGCCGCACCGGGAGACATCGATCCCGCGCGCACCGGGGTCTCGGCGTCTGCCGATCCCGCGCGGCGCGGCGACCTGCTGCTCGATGGCTGCACGCGTTTCGTGGTCGGTGCGATCGGCGCCGATGGCTATGTCGTGTCGGTTCACGACGGGGCCGCACCGGCGTTGTGCTGGGTCCCTGCCGCGACACAGGGCGTGTCCGTGTCCATGCAACGGCTCGCCGACGGCCGGCCGGTGGCCGACCTGCATTTCGAGCGGGCCTGCGTGCCGGCCGAGCGCCGGCTGGCTTCCGGCGAGATCGCCACGCAGGCACTGGCTGCCGCACTCGATGACGGCCAGTTCGCGATCGCCGCCGAACTACTCGGCCTGTCGCAGCGGGTGCTCGACACCACGCTCGACTACCTGCGTACCCGCAGCCAGTTCGGCCGCGCGATCGGCGCCTTCCAGGCGCTGCAGCACCGGGCGGTCGACCTGTACATCCACCAGCGCATCGGCGATGCCGCGTTCGACCAGGCACTGCGCCAGGCCGATACGGGCGACGGCCTGCTGCGCGCCGCGTGCGCCAGTCGCGCGAAGGCGCGGGCCTGCGAGACGGCACGCCGCATCACGCGCGAGGCGATCCAGATGCATGGCGCGATCGGCTTCACCGATGACTGCGATGTCGGCCTGTACGTGAAGCGGGCGCTGGTGCTGTCATCCTGGCTGGGCAATGCGCGCCTGCATCGCAGCCGCTATGCCGTGCTGGTGCCGGTCGACGCGGCGCAGGACTGAGGAACAGCGATGAGCGAGCCGCCCCCCCGAACGCAGGAAGACGCCTTGCGCGAGCTCGACGCACTGCCCGATGACGCGTTCCGGCTGCAGGTGCGCGAGTGGCTGCAGGCGAACTGCCCGCCGCATGTGCGCTTTCCCGCCGGGCGCATGCACTGGCATGAATGCCGCGACTGGTGGGAGCGGCTCTACCGCAAGGGCTGGATCGCGCCGGCCTGGCCGCGCGCGCTCGGCGGCATGGGGCTGTCGCCGATCCGGCAGATCATCATGGTCGAGGAACTCGAGCGCCACGGTTGCGGGCGCATGCCCGACCAGGGCATCACCCAGGTCGGGCCGATCATCATCCGCTACGGCACGCCGGAGCAGAAAGCCTGGTACCTGCCGCGTACGCTGTCGGGCGAGGCGATCTGGTGCCAGGGCTACTCCGAGCCCAACGCGGGCTCCGACCTGGCCAGCCTTCAGACCAGCGCGGTCGCGGATGGCGATCACTTCGTGATCAACGGCAGCAAGATCTGGACGACGCTGGCGATGGATGCAACGCACATGTACGTGCTTGCGCGCACCGACCGCAGCGTGAAGAAGCAGCAGGGCATCAGTTTCCTGCTGCTCGACATGCAGACCCCGGGCATCACCGTGCGGCCGATCCGCAACATCGCCGGCGACGACGAGTTCTGCCAGGTGTTCTTCGACGACGTACGCACGCCGACATCGAATCTGGTCGGGGCACTCAACGAGGGCTGGACGATCGCCAAGTCCCTGCTCGGTTTCGAGCGCCTGGGCATCGGCAGTCCGCGTCGGCCGCAACTGGCCTTCGCCCGCCTCGAGAAGCTCGCCCGCGCCCGCGGCCTGTTCGCCGATGCGCGGTTCATGGATCACTTCACCGGGTTGCGCCTGGACATCGCCGACCTCTCGGCCGCCTACGAGGTGTTCGTCGAGCAGGTGCGCCGGGGCGAGCCGCTCGGCGCCGACGTGTCGCTGCTGAAGATCTGGGCGACCGAGGCGATGCAGCGCTGCTCCGAACTGATGCTGGAGGCTGGCGACGAGTACGGTGCGCTCGGCGGCGAGGTCGAGGTGGACGGTATCGCCATGAACATGCTGGCACCGTTCTACAGTTCGCGCCCCGGCACCATCTATGGCGGCTCGAACGAGATCCAGCGCAACATCCTGGCCAAGGCCGTGCTCGGGCTGCCGCAATAGCATGGACATCGCGACGATCACCGACAACGTGGTGCAGGTGTCCGGTGCGGAGGGGGCCCGATGGACGCCGCTCACCTTCGAGCAGGCGCTGGCCACGGCCGTGCTGCGCTGGCCGCAGCAGGAGGCGCTGGTCATCGAAGGCACGCGCTGGACGTTCTCACGGCTGCAGGCCGAGGCGCAGCGCGTCGCGCGCGCGCTGGTCGCATGCGGCGTGCAGCCGGGCGATCATGTCGGCATCTGCACCGGCAACCGGGTCGAATGGGTGGCGTTCTTCCTGGGCGCTGCGCTGGCCGGGGCGGTCACCGTGCCGGTGAACACCCGGTTCAAGGCCGACGAGCTGCGCTATTGCCTGTCGCAGGCCGATGTCACCGTGCTGGTGCTGGCAGACCGCTTCCTGAAGGTCGACTTCATGGCGATGCTGCGCGCGATCGAGCCCGCGATCGATGCCGCGCTGCCAGGCAGCGCGCTGCCACGGTTGCGCCAGGTCGCGGTACTCGGAGCCGATGTGCCGGCCGGTGCGCTTGCCTGGGAGGCGTGGCTCGCCGCCGGTGACGGGCGCGCGCTGCCTGCCGGGTGCGCTGGCGCCGATGACGTGGTGCTGATCCAGTACACCTCGGGCAGCACCTCGTTCCCGAAGGGCGTGCAGTTGAGCCACGACAGCATGCTGCGCAATGCCGACGCCATCGCCGGTCGCATCGGCCTGGAGGCCGGCGATCGCTATTTCAGTGCCCGGCCGTTCTTCCATGTCGCGGGCACCACGCTGTCGATCCTCGCGGCACTGTCGCGCGGCGCATGCCTCGTGTCGACCCCTGCCTTCGATGCAGGCACGTCGCTCGACGCGATCGAGGCCGAGCGCTGCACCTTTCTCTCCGGCAACGATCCGATGTTCCAGATGATGCTCAGCCATCCGTCGCTGCCGTCGCGGCGGCTGGCACTGCGCGGCGGCTGGGGCTCGTGCACTCCGCAGATGATGCAGGCAGCCGAGGAGACCCTGGGCATGAAGATCTGCCATGCCTACGGGTTGTCCGAGGCGGCGCCCAATGTCTGCATGTCCGACTGGCGCGACCCGCCCGAGCAGCGCTGGAACAGCTTCGCCCTGCCGCTGCCCGGCCTGTCGGTGCGCATGGTCGACCCCGAGTCCGGCATGGCGGTGCCACCGGGGGCGACCGGCGAGATCCAGGTGCGCGGCTGGAGCGTGATGAAGGGCTACTACGGCATGCCGGAGCAGACGGCACAGACCTTCACCGCGGATGGCTGGCTGCGCACCGGCGACCTCGGCACCCTCGATGAACACGGCCGCATGCATTTCATCAGCCGGATCAAGGAAGTGTTCCGGGTGGGCGGCGAGAACGTCGCGCCGGCAGAGGTCGAGGATCTGCTGCTGCGGCATCCGGCAGTGGCCCAGGCTCAGGTGGTCGGGGTACCCGATGCGCGGCTGGGCGAGGTCGGTGCTGCCTACGTGGTGCTCAGGCCGGGGGCGCTGCTGGAGCCCGCCGAACTGATCGAATGGACGCGTGCACGCATCGCCGGATTCAAGGTGCCCCGCCATGCGAAGGTCGTCGACGGTTTCGAGGCGATCGGCATGACTGCCAGCGTCAAGGTGCAGAAGAACCGGTTGCGCGAGCATGCGCTGCGCGACTTCGGGCTGGCCTGAGCTGACCTGCCCTGCCCGATCCATGCATACCGAGAAGGAACGAAGATGACGGTGAGACTCGAAATATCCGAAGGCATCGCGACGCTCACGCTCGACCGTCCGGACAAGGTCAATGCGCTGTCCACCGAGATGTACGACCTGTTGCACGACTACTCGCACCAGCTGTCGGCCGACCCCGAGGTGCGCGCGATCGTGCTGACCGGCAGCGGCAAGGGCTTCTGCTCGGGCGGCGACATCGGGAACATGGCGCAGACCGACCTCACCGGTTCGCGCGCGCGCTCGAAGTCCCGGCACCGGACCTTCCTTGCGCTGGCCGCCATCGAGAAGCCGGTGATCGCCGCGGTGCACGGCCCGGTGTACGGCATCGGCACCAGCCTGATGTTTGCCTGCGACCTGATCATCGCGGCGCAGAGCACGACCATGGCCCTGTCCTTCAAGCGCGTGGGCGTGGTGCCGGATGGCGGTTCGATCTTTTTCCTGGCGCAGTACCTGGGCATCGCGAAGGCGAAGGAACTGGTGTACACCGGACGCAAGGTGGGTGCCGACGAGCTCGCCGCGCTCAACATCGCGCTGAAGGTGGTGCCCGACGCAGCGCTGCAGGCCGAGGCGCGCGCGCTGGCCGCCGAGATGGCCGCCTCGGCGACGTGGATGCTCGGCCTCACCAAGAAGATGTTCCAGTTCATGTACACCCCCACGCTCGAGCAGCTGCTCGACTACGAAGCGCTGATGCAGACCCATGTCCGCCTGTCCGATGACCACAAGGAGGGCGTGGCTGCATTCAAGGAGAAGCGCGCACCGCGCTTCCAGGGTCGCTGAGCGATGGCTGGCGACACCGGTGTCGGCACCGACGGCCAGAGCGTCCTGCAGATCGAGACGCGCGGTGCGGTGCGCCTGCTCACCCTGAACCGGCCGGACAAGCTCAATGCGATGAACACCGCGCTGATCGAAGGGCTGGTCGACGCGCTGATGGCAGCCGAATCGGACGACACGGTGGGTGCGGTGGTGATCGCCGGTGCCGGCCGCGCCTTCTCGGCAGGAGCCGACACCAGCGAGTTCCGCGGCGTCGATCCGGCCGGACGGCAGCGCGCAGCGCATCGCAGTGCCCTGGCCGCTTCGCTGCAGGAACGACTGCCCGCCCTGGACCGGCCGGTGATCGCGGCGACCCGAGGCCATGTGCTCGGTGGAGGCTGCGCGCTCGCCCTGGCCTGCGACATGGTGGTCGCGGCGGAGAGCTCGCGCTTCGGCTATCCCGAGGTCAAGCGCGGCATCCTTGCGTCTTCGGTCACGCCCAACCTCGCCCGCCAGGTCGGCACCAAGGCGGCGTTCGAACTGCTGGTGACCGGCCGCTCGATCGGCCCGTTGCGAGCGCTCGAACTCGGGCTGATCAACCGCATCGTGCCCGACGGCGCCGAGGTCGAGGCTGCAGTCGCACTCGCGGCCGAACTGGCGGCGTTGCCTGCCTCCGCCCTGCGGGCAACCAAACGACTGTTCTATCGAGCGCTCGATGTCGACCTCGCCCGGGCGATGCAGTTCGCCCGCGAAACCCATGACGGCCTGCGGTCGCCCGCCGCGTCGCAGCCCACCTGATCCGGTTCCACAGAAAGGCCACACCATGCATATCCCGTCGTCCCGCGATCTGTATCTCGCGCAACCCGTGAGCGCCCCGATCGGCGCCTGCGCGCGCCGGCTGTCCGTTGCCTGCCTCGGCGCCATCACGACCGCTGTCGCGCTGGGCGCTGCCCCGGCGCTGGCGCAGGCCCCCCGGGCCGGTGACGCCTGGCCGTCGCGACCGGTGCGCTTCATCGTGCCGTTCGCCCCCGGGGCTGCCAATGACCTGATCGCGCGTGCCCTGGGCTCGAAGCTGTCCGAGATCTGGAACCAGTCGGTCGTGATCGACAACCGCCCGGGCGGCAATACCGTGATCGGCAGCGACCTGGTCGCGCGCGCAGCCCCTGACGGCTACACGCTGCTGCAGACCGGACTCGCCCATGTGGTCAACCCTGCGGTCATCGCCAAACTGCCGTACGACTCCGTGCGCGACTTCTCGATGATCGGCCTCACCGGCCAGGCGCCCTTCGTGCTGGTGGTCAACACATCGCTGCCGGTGAAGTCGGTCAAGGACCTCGTGGCCCTGGCCAAGGTGAAAT
>JBILGF010000006.1:0-20288 GCA_044351195.1 Burkholderiales bacterium | reverse complement strand
ACTGGGCTTGCCGCTGCATGCGTTGCCGCGGCTGCCTGGCTGAGCGCGCGATGGCAAGGCCTGCGCCGAAGGCAGCATCGTCGAGATGATCGAACTTCTCGGGACACTGTTCGGCAATCTCGCGCAAGGCATCGGCGTCGCGATGACGCCGGTCAACCTCGGGTTGTGCCTGCTCGGCTGCCTGCTCGGCACCCTGGTGGGCGTGCTGCCCGGCATCGGGCCGACGGCGACGGTCGCGATGTTGATGCCGATCACCTTCTACCTCGAGCCGACCGGCGCGTTGATCATGCTCGCCGGCGTGTTCTATGGTTCGCAGTACGGCGGCTCTACCACCGCGATCCTGGTCAACCTGCCCGGTGAGTCTTCTTCAGTAGTGACCTGCCTCGACGGGCACGCGATGGCACGCAACGGCCGCGCCGGTGCCGCGTTGGCGATCGCCGCGCTGGCGTCGCTGTTTGCCGGCACCGTGACCACGCTGGCTATCGCCGTTGGCGGCCCGGCGATCGCCGGCGTGGCGCTGCTGTTCCAGTCGCCCGACTACGTCGCGGTGATGGTGCTCGGCCTGGTCGCCGCGATAGTGCTCGCCCACGGCTCGCTGCTCAAGGCGATCGCCATGATCGTGCTCGGCGTGTTCATCGGCCTTGTCGGAACCGACGTCACGACCGGCGAGCAGCGCTACACGTTCGGCATCCAGGACCTGTACGACGGCATCGGTTTCGTGCCGGTGGCGATGGGTCTGTTCGGCCTGTCCGAGATCATGCTCAATCTCGAGAACCGGGCGAAGGAGGGCGGCCTCGCACGGTTGCGTGACCGGCTCTGGCCGTCCCGCGAAGATTTCCGGCAGGCGACGCCGGCTACCGTGCGCGGCACCCTGCTCGGTATCGTGCTGGGAATCCTGCCCGGCGGGGGTTCCACCATCCCGTCGTTCGCTGCCTACAGCCTCGAAAAGAAGCTCGCGCGCGATCCTTCCCGCTTCGGACACGGTGCGGTGGAAGGCGTTGCTGCTCCCGAGGCGGCAAACAACGCCGGCGCGCAGGCGGGTTTCATACCGATGTTGGCGCTGGGCATCCCGCCGAACGCGATCATGGCACTGCTGGTCGGTGCGTTGATGATCCACGGCATTCAGCCCGGCCCGCAGATCATCGCCAAGCAGCCGGAGCTGTTCTGGGGGCTGGTGGTCAGCATGTGGATCGGCAACCTGATGCTGGTGGTGCTGAACCTGCCGCTGATCGGCCTCTGGGTGCGTCTGATCCAGATGCCCTACCGTTACCTGTTCCCGGCGATCATCGTGTTCTGCTGCATCGGCGTGTACAGCCTGCGCAACAGCATGATGGAAGTGGTCTTCATGGCCGGTGCAGGCGTGGCTGGCTACGCGCTGCGCAAGCTCGGTTGCGAGCCGGCGCCACTGCTGCTTGGTCTTATCCTCGGTCCGATGCTGGAAGAGAACTTCCGACGATCTCTGGCGGTGTCGGGCGGCGATTACATGATCTTCCTGCAGCGACCGATCAGCGCTGCGCTGCTCGGCTGCGCGGTGCTGCTGTTAGTCATGGTTCTGCTGCCCGGGATACGCCGCCAGCGAGGGTTGCTGCGCGAATAGTGCTGCAGGCATTGCCTGGCCGCGATCAACCCCGTCCGCAGGGTGCAGCGAACCCAGCCGAGTCTGCGGTATTCTTGCCCGCACAAGAGGTCGGACCGGTGTCGCGCCGGCACGCCCCGTTCCCCGGTTGCGACATGCGCATCGCGTGTCGGGCATCGCCGCAAGGAGGAGTGAATGCACCAGCACCAGTCCCTGGCCATCGGCCTCGTCTGCTTCGCCGCTGCGGTCTGCGCCGCGGCGCCCCCGGCGTTCGCCGCCCAGGGGGTGGGCGGGTATCCGGCAAAGCCCATCCGCATGCTCATGCCAAACGCGCCCGGTACCGGTACCGATACCCTGGGCCGGATCGTCGCCCAGTATCTCGGCGAGGAACTCGGCCAGCCGCTGGTGGTCGATAACCGGGCGGGTGCCGGTGGCACGCTGGGCATGAACATCGGCAAGAATTCCGCCCCGGACGGCTACACGCTGATCTTCTCGTCCCCGCCCGCGCTCACCGTGGCGCCGTTCGTGCAGAAGCAGCAGCCGTTCGACCCGATGCGGGATTTCGCCTACATCAGCACCATCGGCATCACTCCGAACGTGCTGATCGTCAATGCGTCCCTGGGCACGAAATCGGTTGCCGACCTGGTCGAACTGGCGCGGACGAAGAAGGGCGCGCTCAACATGTCTTCGTCGGGCAATGGCTCGCAGAGCCATCTGGCTGGTGCCTTGCTGCAGAGCCTGGGCAGGTTCGAGTCGCTGCATGTGCCGTTCAAGGGTGGCGGTGCAGTGCCTTCGGTGATGTCCGGCGAGTCGCACTGGTCGATCAACCCGGCGCCCTCTTCGCTCGGTGTGATCCGTGCCGGGAAGGTGGTCGCGCTCGCGCAGACGCTGCCCAGGCGTACGCCGCTGCTGCCCGACATGCCGACCATCGCCGAGTCGGTGCCCGGGTACAGTTACAGCGCATGGAACGGCATCATCGCGCCGGCGAAGACGCCAGCACCCATCCTCGACCACATTCACAAGGCGCTGATGGCCACCATGGCTCGCCCGGAGGTCAAGGCCGCGTTTGCCACGCAGGCCACCGAGATCACGGTCAGCACGCCAGCGGAGTTCCGGGCGCTGGTGCAGGAGACGATCAACAGCAACAGGAAGCTGGTGCAGGCGCTCGGCCTGAGGGTGGACTGAGCGATGTGCCGGACGCCTGAAGCGGGCCGTCGCCGGGTGGTCCCGGCGATCGTGCTCTGTTGCGTTGTCTCCGGTCTGTTCGCAGGCGGCGCCCAGGCGCAACCGGCCTGGCCGGCGAAACCGGTGCGCATGATCGTGCCGCAGAGCCCGGGCGGCTCGACCGACCTGGTCGCGCGGCCCCTCGCGCAACTGCTCGGCGTGGCATTCGGACAGACCGTACTGGTGGACAACCGCCCTGGCGCCGGCAGCGTGATCGGCACCGAGATCGTTGCCCGGGCGGCGCCCGACGGCTACACGCTGCTGGTGATCGCTGCATCGTTCACCGCCACGCCGGCGCTGCACCAGAAGCTGCCCTTCGACAGCCAGCGCGATTTCGTGCCGATCGTGGTGCTCTCTGCGTTCCCGAACCTGCTCGTGGTGCACCCGTCGGTGCCGGTGAAGACGGTGCAGGAACTGCTCGCCCTGGCGCGAGCCAGGCCGGGTGCCCTCAACTTCGGCACCAGCGGTGCGGCGACCGGCACCCACATGTCGATGGAAATGTTCATGCACATGACCGGTACGAAGCTGGTTCATGTGCCCTACAAGGGCGGCGCGCCGTCGGTGCAGGCGCTGATGTCCGGCGAGGTGCAGGTGAACATGGCGACCATCTCCACGGCGCTGCCGCAGGTGCGCGCCGGCCGTCTTCGGGCACTGGCGGTCACCAGCCTTCGCCGGTCATCGGCGCTGCCCGACCTGCCGACGGTGGCCGAGTCCGGCGTGCCCGGGTTCGACTACGCCTCCTGGACCGGCATGCTGGCGCCGGCGAAGACGCCGATGGCAGTCATCTCCCGCCTCAACGCCGAATCGGTCAGGGCGATGCAGGGGCCCGAGATGAAGGCGTTGCTCGCAACCGAAGGTGCAGAGCCGGTCGGCAGCTCGCCGCAGCAGTTCGCCGAGCAGATCCGCACCGAGATCGCGCGCTGGACCCAGGTGGTGAAGGCTGCCGGCATCCGTCCGAACTGATCGCTCGCGCGCGTATCCGGTCACACTGCAAGGCTGGCCGCGCGCAGCGCGCCGCCAGCCTTGGTATAAACCACGGGTTCACCACGGAGATCGTTCATGGACAAGGCAGTCAGGAAAGGTTCGAAAGCGGCCGCGCCGGCCAAGGCGAGGGTCCGGACCAAGGCTGCCACCCGGACGAACCCGGTGCCGGCTCGCAGGGCAGGTGCCTCGTCCCTGCCGCGCACCTATCCCGACCTGCATGATCATGTCGCCGCACTGGATGCAGCCGGCCTGCTGGTCACGGTAGACCGTCCGATCAACAAGGACACCGAGATGCACCCGCTGGTGCGCTGGCAGTTCCGCGGCGGCATCGAAGAGAAGGACCGCAAGGCCTTCCTGTTCAACAACGTGGTCGACAGCAAGGGCCGCAAGTACGACATCCCCGTGGTGATCGGTGCGCTTGCGGCCAACCGCGAGATCTACCGGATCGGCATCGGCTGCGAGCTCGACCAGATCGACGCCACCTGGAACAAGGCGGCCGCCAACCCGATTCCGCCGCGTATCGTCGAGAACGCGCCCTGCCACGAGATCGTGATCATGGGCGACGACCTCGACAAGCCGGGCATGGGCCTCGACGCGATCCCGGTGCCGATCTCGACCCCGGGCTGGGACAACGCGCCCTACACGACGCTGTCGCAGTACATCACGAAGGACCCCGAGACCGGCGTGCAGAACATGGGCAACTACCGCGGCCAGGTGAAGGGCCAGCGGCGGCTGGGCATGAATCCCTCGCTGGAACTGCGCCCCGGCATCTACATCCACTGGGAGAAGGCGAAGGCGCGCGGCGAACGGCTGCCCGCCGCCGTGGTGCTCGGCGCGCCGCCCTGCATCACGTTCACGTCGGTGCAGAAACTGCCCGAGACGGTCGACGAATTCCATGTCGCCGGCGGCCTGGTCGGCGCGCCGGTCAACGTGGTGCGCGCGAAGACGGTCGACCTGCTGGTGCCGGCCGAGGCAGAGATCGTCATCGAGGGCTTCATCAACACCGAATGGCTCGAGCCCGAGGCCCCGTTCGGCGAGTCGCACGGGCATGTGAACCTGCAGGAATTCAATGCGTTCATGGACGTGACCTGCATCACGCGCAAGAAGAAGGCGATCCTCACGTCGATCATCTCGCAGGTGACCCCGAGCGAGTCGAGCCTGATCAAGCGCGTCGCGATGGAGCCGCTGTTCCACAACCACCTCAGGAACGTGCTGGGCATCCAGGGCGTGAAGAAGGTGGTGATGCACGAGCCGCTGACCAACCTGCGCAAGGTGGTCGCGCTGATCATGGACACGAACACGCCGCGCAACGAGATCTGGCGCGCGATGTACGGCGCGGCCTCGCTGCACCGTGCCGCCGGCAAGTACGTGATCGCGGTCAACGAGGACATCGACCCGAACAACGCCGATGCGCTGCTGTGGGCGATGTCCTACCGCGCCAACCCGGCGCTCGACATCGAGATCCTCGCCCATCGCGACCAGGGCCATGGCCCGCGCAGCAAGCGCAACGGCGGCACCGATGCCTCGGTGCTGATCGATGCCACGCTGAAGGAGAAGTTCCCGCCGATCTCGCTGCCCAAGCGCGAGTTCATGGAGAACGCGAAGAAGATCTGGGAGGAACTCGGCCTGCCGCCGCTGCGCCCGCAGGTACCCTGGTTCGGCTATTCGCTCGGCGAGTGGTCGCCCGAGTTCGACAAGGCCGCCGAACTCGCCGTTGCCGGCGACTACTTCGAGACCGGCAAGCTGATCGCTACCCAGCGCCGCAATGACGTGAAGATGAACACGGAAGTCCGTGACGTGGGTTACGGCACCTCCGGCGGCAAGGACAGGTCCGGATCGAAGGAACGCAAGAAAAAGAAGAAGAGCAAGTGAACGCAGGCAGCATCCCGATGCGTATCGGCGTGTTCGCCGGCGCGGTACCCGCAGCCGCCGTGTCGATCGGTCGTGCACTGGCCGACGCCGGTGTCGTGCCGTGCGTGCATGCCGTGTCGCGCGAAGCGGTCAGCGGGCTGGTCGCCGCCGGTGCACGGTGGCATGCGACGCCGGCCGCGCTGGCGGCTTCCTGTGACCTGATGGTCGCCGCGCTGTCGCTGCCCGCAGATGTCGGTGCCCTGATCGACGGCCCGCACGGGCTTGGCGCAGTGTCGAGGCCGCACGCGGGTTCCGGCCTGCTGCTGGACATGGGTACGCTGGGCCCACGCGAGGTGAAGACGCTGGCCGCCCGGCTCGAGGCGGCGGGGATCCACCTGCTCGATGCCGCAACGGTGGGCGCAGGCGCGCTGCGCGTCGGGGGGGACGCGGCTGCATTCGAGCGGGCCGGCCCCCTGCTGTCGTTGTTGGGCAGCGACGTGCGCCATGTCGGCGCCGTCGGTTCGGGACGGGTGGTCGGGTGCTGCCACCGGATCGTCGAAGCGCTGACCATCGAGGCTGTGGCCGAGGCGCTCACCCTTGCACGGCGGCTCGGTGCAGACCCGGCTCGAGTGCGGGCTGCGCTGGCCGGCGGTTTCGCAGCCAGTCATGTGCTGGAGGTGCACGGCGCGCGCATGCTGTCGCGCGACTTCGCGCCCGGGCAGGATGCGGGAGAGTGTGCCGATGCGCTCGGCGTGGTGGTGGACGAGGCACATGCCCTCGGGCTTGACCTTCCGGGTTCGGCGCTGGTTGCACAGCAGTTGAACGCACTGGTCGGCGCTGGCGATGCTCGCCTCGATGCATCCGCGCTGGTCAGGGTGCTCGAGCGCATGGCAGGGGAGGCGCGATGAAGCCTGCAGCCGCTGGCGCCTCGACCCGCATGCGGGCAATGCTGCCGGTCGTGGCGCTTTGCGCCGCGCTGCTCGGCGCTGCCGGGGCTCGCGCACAGGGGCTGGTCGCACCTGCGCCGCCGCCCGTGTCCGACCGTGCCACGGCCACGCAGAAACCGGGTGCGGGCTGGTATCGCGGCAACTACATCACCCTCGATGCGTCGGAGCCCACGGCGGGTTTCAGGTCGCGCTGGACATTCGAACGCACGCCTGGCAACGACATCCGGCTGGTGCTCGATGAACAGCGCAAGACCGGTCCGCAGTCGGGCACCGTGCTGATCATCGGCCAGAAGGCATTGCTCACCCGCGACATGGTGCTGGCGCGCAGTGGCACGCTGATGCCGGCGGTGGACGGCCCGATGCTGCTGCTCAACCTTACCTTGCGTCTGCTCGAGCGCGGCGTGCCTGACGGTCCGCAGTCGATCCGGCGCGAGCGCAGCGTGAGCGTCCGCGATGAACGCCAGGCGCTGACCGTCGAGACGCCCAGCGCCACCGGTACCTTTCTGCCACCCTGGCAGCTGACCGGCAAGGTCGTGCGCAAGGGCGATGCAGTCGAGTTCGACCTGCTGCTGGTCAGCCGCTCGCGCGTCGAGCCAGGTGCGACCAGCAACACGGTGCTGCGGGGCAGATGGCGCAGCGACGAGCGCAAGCCGCTGGTGCTGCCCGATGACCTGGCGCTTGACGACTGGTCGCTGCATGCGGTCGTCGGCGTGGCGAAAGAGTTGAATCGCCGGCAGGGCATCGTCCATGAGGCGATCCCGCGCCAGGGCTTCGCGACGCTGGGCGAACTGCGCAAGGCGATCGAGATCGGCTGGCCCGGCCAGCCGGATAGCGCCTATCACGGGAAGAGGTAGGCGGTGGACCCTGTCAGCGGGAACGATGGCAAGAGCACGCACCGGCCGATGATGCGGGTGGGCGTGATCGGACTGGGCGTGATGGGCCGGCCGATGGCCCTGAACCTGCTGCGCGCCGGGTTCCCGGTTGCGGTGCAGGCGCGCCGGCCGGCCAGTATGGCGCCCCTGGTGGCCGAAGGGGCAGCCGCATTCGATTCGCCGGCTGCACTGGCGGCCCATTGCGACGCGCTGGTGACCATCGTCACCGCCGATGCCGATGTCGAACAGGTGCTGTTCGGGCCCGACGGTGCCGCCGAAGGGCTTGCGCCGGGTTCGCTGGTGATCGACCACAGCACGATCTCGCCGTCCACCGCGCGCGCCTGTGCTGCCCGGCTCGCCCGGCAGTCGGTGCAGATGATCGATGCGCCGGTGTCCGGCGGAGAGGCGGGCGCGATCGCCGGATCACTGTCTATCATGGCCGGTGGCGATGCCGATGCGTTCGAACGTGCGCGGCCGCTGCTGCAGGCGGTCGGCCGTACGCTGGTGCATGTGGGCGACTGCGGTGCGGGGCAGGTGGCCAAGGCCGCCAATCAGCTCGCGATCTGCGTCACCCTGCAGGGCATGGCCGAGGCGTTCTGCCTGGCCGCTGCCCACGGCGTCGATCCGCAGGTGCTGCTCGCGTCGTTGCGCGGCGGCGCCACGGCCAGCCGCATGCTCGAGGTGATGGGCCCGAAGATGGCCACCGGCGACACGCGGGCCGGGGTCGAGTCGCGGCTGCACTGGAAAGACCTGCGCATCGTGCTCGATGCCGCACGCCGAGCGGGCGTCGCGCTGCCCGGAGCCGCGATTGCCACCCAGACGTTCAGTGCGCTGCAGAAGGCCGGTGGAGAGCGGCTCGACTCATCGGCGATCGTCGGTATCGTGCGCCGCGACTGAACGCAGCAGCGCCATCGACCGGCGTTCATTGAATCCGATGCGGCTTCTCGTTGGTCAGCCGCACGAGCGCGATGGTGATGCGGCGCGCTCCGATCGTCTCCGAGTCGGTCGACTCGCTGTACTCGACGATTTCGTAGCCACCGAAGCCGTCCTTCATCGCCAGTTCGGTCGCGCGCCGGTGCACGATCCGCGGCGGCTCGCCATCGCCGCCGGTGGTCAGCCGTTTCCTGCGCAGCGACAGTTGCACCAGCGCCGGCGACACGCGCCGCTCGGTCACCTCCCAGTTCGGAGCGAGCGGATCCACGAACCAGTAGACCAGCGCGACAGCGATCACCGATTCCAGCGGGATGCTCAGCGACCGTGATACCGGGATCGAAGCGTCCGGCACCACCAGGGTCTCGGGCAGCACCCGGTTAGCCAGTTCGGTCGGCGTGGTGCTGCATCCGCCGACGAGCAGCAGCGCACAGGCGCAGGCCGCGAACGTCCCTCCCATGCGCAGACGGGAGCGGACGGCCACGGGGTGCTCGTGCGCCCGCGTGGCGTGCTGGCGGTCGGGTTCGGGGATGGATGAACAACGCGTCATGCGGTCATTATCGTGCGCGCGAGGGCAATCTTGAGGCCTGCTTCGCGGGCTGTGCGGTCCGGGTTCCGGTTGCGCCAGGCCGCTGGCGCAATCGATATACTGCGCGGTCCCGATGCAGACCGATCGCCTGTCCCATGACGCTGATGCCGCCTGTTGCACCTCCGACCCGCCTGTTCCGCAGTGAACTCGCCGTGCCCGGCTCGCAGCCGAAGATGTTCGAGAAGGCTGCGCGTTCGGCGGCCGATGCGGTCTACCTCGACCTCGAGGATGCAGTGGCTTTCGATGACAAGGCTGCCGCGCGCGCCAACGTGGTTGCCGCGCTCAATGATATCGACTGGGGCACCAAGACGGTCGAGGTAAGGGTGAACGGGCTGGATACCCCGTTCATGTTCCGCGACGTGATCGACATTGTCGGACGTTGCCCGCGCATCGACCTGCTGATCGTGCCCAAGATCGGCGTGCCAGCCGATCTGCATGCCGTCGACATGCTGGTCACGCAGGTCGAGATGGAGGCTGGTCGCACGAAGCGCACCGGCCTGGTCGCGCTGGTGGAGAGCGCGTCGGGCATCGCCCATATCGAGTCGATCGCAGCCACGGCTGCGCAGCAGGGCTCGCGGCTCGAGGGCCTCACCTTCGGCAGCGGCGACGTCGCGGCGTCTACGCGCATGCGCACCACGTCGATCGGCGGGGTGAGCCCGCATTACGGCGTGTTGACCGACAGGATGCCGGGCGAGGAGGGTTCGACACGTGCGTTCCACTGGGGTGACCCCTGGCATGCCGTGCATGCGAGACTGGTGGTGGCCGCACGCGCATGGAGCCTGCGCCCCCTCGATGGTCCGTTCGCAGACTTCCGTGATTCGGACGGCCTGCTGGCAAGCGCCCATCGCGCAGCGGCACTCGGCTTCGAAGGCAAGATGTGCATCCATCCCGCGCAGATCGCGCCGGTCAACGACGTATTCAGTCCGCGCGCCGACGAGGTGTTGCAGGCGCGCCGGATCATCGCCGCGATGCAGGCCGCTGCGGCGCAAGGCAAGGGTGCCGTATCCCTCGACGGCCGCATGCTCGATATCGTGAGCATCCGGCAGGCCGAGCAGTTGATCGCGCGCGCCGAGGCGATCGCCTCGGCAGGCTGAGCGCGTCTTCCTGCCGCACGGCCGCGCCTGCACCGGACGAGCAGGTCATCGAGCGGTCCGGCTGTCACGCGCGAAGCCGTGATGTGTCACCACGCAGTCCGCCATCGGGCAGGCGCGAAAAGAAATCTTCGCGTCCCTGAAACTTTGGCGGCAAGGCTTGTCCAAAGCTGAGGACTCGATCGACGGCGAGCGGTTTTCGCCTCTGGTCGCGGCCTGCCCATCTACCCAAGCACGCCAATGGCGCCAACCTGAATGAGCGATCCCGGGCCGGTCGCCGCTCTCGATCGTCCATTGCACGGTCTGACTGGCGGATGACATGGCCGGGTGTACCGAGCGAGACAAATGAACCTAGAACAGGCTGCACAATTCGAGATCCAGGTGGGCGAGCCCTGGATGTGGGGCGCTTTCGCATTATTCGTCGTGATCGCGCTGGCGATCGACATCCTGCTGCTGGAGCGCAAGGGTTCGAAGGCGGTCAGCTTCAAGGAAGCACTCAACTGGTCGATCCTGTGGATCGCGCTGTCGTTCGTGTTCAACGGCCTGCTGTTCTTCTACCTGTGGGACAAGTACAGCGCGCCCGAGTATGTCGCGAAGTTCGGTGCCGACTTCGGCTGGTTTGTCGCCTGGGAGAAATCCCTGGAGTTCCTCGCCGGCTACCTGATCGAGAAGTCGCTCGCGGTGGACAACATCTTCGTGTTCCTGATGATCTTCACCTTCTTCGCCACGCCACCCGAGTATCAGCGGCGCGCACTGATCTACGGCATCATCGGCGCGATCATCCTGCGCGCAGTGATGATCCTGGTCGGGGTCTGGCTGATCCAGCACTTCCACTGGATCCTCTACATCTTCGGCGCCTTCCTGGTCTACACCGGCTACAAGATGTGGGCGCATGCGAACGACGAACCGGACCTCGAGCAGAACCCGGTGCTCAAGTTCCTGCGCAGCCGGATGAAGATCACCCGCGAGTACGCCGAAGAGAAGTTCTTCGTGGTCAAGGACGGCGTCAAGTACGCGACGCCGATGTTCGTCGTGCTGATCATGATCGGCGTGATCGACGTGGTGTTCGCGGTCGACTCGATCCCGGCGATCTTCGCGATCACGCTCGACCCGTTCATCGTGCTGACCTCGAACATCTTCGCCATCCTCGGCCTGCGTGCGATGTACTTCCTGCTGGCCAACATGAAGGACAAGTTCCACCTGCTCAACTACGGGCTTGCCATCATCCTGATCTTCATCGGCGGCAAGATGCTGCTGATCGACGTGTACAAGATCCCGGTCTGGGTCTCGCTCGGCGTGGTGATCACGGTGCTGGCCGCAGCGATGATCCTCAGCCTGAAGATCCCGCCGCGCGGCGCCGTCGCCAGGCCGGAAGAGCGGTAGGGGCGCGCCCCGCCTCGGCGGGGCCATCCGTCCGGGCGCGGCCGGCAGCGGGTCGACCCGGTGGTGTGTCCAACGGGGGGCGACCGGGTGTGTCTACCGGGTGTCCGCCAGTGTGTCCGCCGGGTGTTGGCAGCGGCGCGCCGCGCGCTCATACTCGCCCGGTGGGCGGACGTGGTTGCCGCAGCGATTCCTGCGGGCGCCCGGCCGCGACAGGAGGCTCGCATGAAGACAGCCAGGCAATTGCTCGACGGAAAACCGGGTATCGTCGCGATCGCACCCCACGAGAGCGTGTTTGCCGCGCTCGAGCGGATGGCCGAGCACGATATCGGAGCACTGGTGGTGCTCGAAGGGGCAGTGCTCGTCGGCATGCTCTCCGAGCGCGACTATGCCCGCAAGGTGATCCTGCTGGGCAAGTCGTCGCGCGACATCCGCGTGTCCGAGATCATGACGCCGAGGGTCGTGTGCGTCGGGCCCGACCATACCGTGGACCAGTGCATGGCGGTGATGACCGAGAAGCGCTGTCGCCACCTGCCGGTGATCGAGGGCGATCGGGTGATCGGCGTCCTGTCGATCGGCGACCTGGTCAAGGAGACGATTTCCGAGCAACAGTTCCAGATCGCGCAACTGGAAAGCTACATAATGACCTGATGCCGCGCCGCGGCGCACCAGAGGAACGCAAGTCAATGGCTTTCGGAAGCATCATCATCGGTGACGAGATACTCACCGGAAAACGGCAGGACAAGCATTTCAGCACCGTGGTCGGCGCGCTCGGGAAGCGCGGACTCGAACTGTCCTGGTCGACCTGCCTGCAGGACGAACCGGCGCGCATCACCGACGCGCTGGCGCGTGCGCTGGCCACCGACGATGTCGTGTTCTCCTTCGGCGGCATCGGCGCCACCCCGGATGACCATACACGGCAGTGCGCGGCGGCGGCCGGCGGTGTCGAACTGGCGTTGCATCCCGATGCCGAGCGCGAGATCCGCGCCCGCTGGGGCGACGAAGTCACGCCGCACCGGCTGGCGATGGGCACGTTCCCGGTCGGCAGTTCGATCATTCCGAACCCGTACAACCGCATCCCCGGGTTCACCTTCCGGAACGTGCACTTCTTCCCCGGCTTCCCCCAGATGGCGTGGCCGATGCTCGACTGGGTACTCGACACGGTGTACCCGCACCTGGCCCGGGTGCCGGAGGTCGACATCGCCATTCTGGTGTTCGGCGCCGGCGAGAGCCAGCTGATCGACCTGATGAACACCTGCATCGCGCGCTATCCGGCGCTCAAGCTGTTCAGCCTTCCACGCATCGCCGATCGGCCGTACATCGAACTGGGCGTGCGCGGCGAAGCCGGCCTGGCGGCCGAGGGGCTTGCCTTCCTGCGCGAGGGGGTCGCCGCCGGCGGCTTTGTGTTCGAGCCCCGGGCCACCCTCGCCCTCGACTGATCCGCAGCCGCCCCGGGTAGTTCTGCCGGGGTGGCAGACCCGACGGGTCCGGCGCCACCCGAAGGTCCCCAGGCCGGCGCCGCAGCGCTGGCTGGACGGCTCAAGTCGGGAATTTCCTGGCCGTTAAGCCTCCACGACGGATCCTGTGTCCTGGCAGGAACTTTCGTCCGTTCCGAGGCTTCGTCCGTGAGCTACGTGTCTTCCCGATTCGAGCAGTTGAAGGCTACCGGTGCGCTGCCCAGCCCCGACGGCGTGGCGCTGGAAATCCTGCGGCTGAGCCAGAGCGACAACACGACCGTTGACCAGTTTTCCCATGTGCTGAAGGCCGATCCGGCACTGGCAGCCCGCCTCGTGAAGTTCGCCAATTCGACCTATGGCGGAGGAATGCGGCCGGTGGTGTCGATACGGGACGCCGTGAAACTGCTCGGGTTCGCCGTCGTGCGCCAGTTGTGCCTCGGCTTCTCGGTGCTCAACGCCAACCGCAGCGGCAGCTGCATCGGTTTCGACTATGCCCGCTACTGGTCGAGATCACTGGCCACGGCCCTGGCGGCCCAGTCGTTCTGCCTGAGGGTGCGCGTGCTCGCTCCCGAGGAGAGCTTCACCTGCGGACTGCTGGCCGATATCGGCTCGCTTGCGATCGCATCGCTCTATCCTGAGCGCTTCAGCAAGGTCCTGGCCGGCCGTGCGGCAGGGCGGGATCGGTCGGTCGTCGAACGCGAGGCGTTCGGTGCCGATCACCTCGAATTCGGCGCTGCATTGCTCGAAGACTGGCGCCTGCCGAAGATCTGCGTCGACGCGGTGTTCCACAGCGAACTGCCGGAACAGTCCGGATTCGATCCCGCCTCGCGCTCGCAGGTGGTGTGCGAGCTGCTGGCGTTGTCACGGCGTGTCGGGGATTATTTCGTCGCCGATCCGCAGGCACGCGAGCGAATGGCGCCGGGCATGCTGCTGGGCGCGACCCGCGTCGGGGTCGATGCCGACGCACTGGCGCAGATCTGCGACACCGTGGGCGAAGACTGGCAGGGTTGGGGTGGCGTGCTCGGCGTGGCAACCGGCGAGCGCCCGACGCTGGATCTGCGCGCGCTTGCCGATTCGGCCGGGATCGCCGACGAGGCTGCGGTCAGCGCCCAGCATGACGCGGCTGTCGATGCCGACCCGCCGCTGCCGGCTGCGCTGCGCGTCTGCCTGGTGAGCGACGACCGGTCCAGTGCCGGCCACCTGCTCGACATGCTCGTAAAGGACGGGCATGCAGTCACGGTGCTTGCCGTTACCGATGCTGCACTGGCCGCAGTACCGGCCGATCCGCCCGACCTGATGGTGATCGACCTTCCGGCGGATCGGGCCGACGCGCGGGCCCTGTGTGCCACGCTGCGCGCGAGCGCGATCGGAAAACGGATCTATGTCATCGGCACGCGCACCGCGCACCCGGACCCGCACCCGGACCCGGTCCGGCTCCCTGATGCGGCTGCGTTGCATGGCCGGCCTCGGCTCCCCGCAGCAGAGACGGATGCGGACGCGGACGTCGACGACTATCTCTGCCGTCCGGTGGACGGCGTCATGCTCGCGCTGCGCATCCGTGTCGCGCGCCGTGTCCTCGCCCTGCGCGAAGCGCTGCAGCGCGAGCAGGACAGCCAGAATCGGCTGGCCGCAGATCTGGCCGTGGCCAATCGCCGGCTGCAGCGCTGACCAGGCTACCGAACCGGCGCCATGCGTCCAGGCGGTTGCAGCAGGCATGGCGACGCCGTGATCCTGCGCGAATCGGTGCGGCCGATCCGAAAAAAACCCGCTTCAGGTTGCCCTGGAGCGGGGTTCGTCGAGCGGGGCCTGCGCCCGCGCTCATCAGCCTTGCCGTGCCGGCTTGCGCCGGGGCGGGCGCAACACCTTTCCCGGCGGATGCTGAGCCGGGAAGGGTGCGCTTCAGGCTGCCTTTTTCTTCGTGACGGTGGCGAGCTTCGCTTCGGCCATCTCGGTCGCCTGCTTGGTTGCCTTCGACAGGTTGTCGTAGGCCGAGTTGGCGGTCGCGAGTGCCGACTTGATTGCCGAGACCGCGAGTTCGGTGCCAGCCGGGCCGTTCTTGGCTGCGGTGTCGAGCATCGACATCATCTGGCCATTCACGGCGTTCATCTGCTCTTCCACCAGCCGGGAGAACTGCGCCTGGCTCGAGGCCGACAGCTCGTACAGGCCTTTCGCGTAGGCGGTCATCTTCTCGACCGTCGGTTCGACGCTGGCCTTCATGTCCGGCAGGGTCGCCGGGTCTTTCATCTCGGCCAGTGCCTTGGCGCTGGACACCGCGTCGCCGAATGCCGATTTCGCGTGGGCGAGCTGGAATGCGACGAACTTCTCGGTCATCTCGAGGCCGAACGACGCGAACTTGGTGGCGCCCTCGACCTGGGCTTTGGTGACAGCAGCTACTTGTTCCGGAACCTGGATCATGGTGTATCTCCTGGGGATGTAGACAGAGGTCGACGATGCCGGCGCCAGAACCGAAACAGGGACGCTGGTATGCGCAACCAAGGGATTGCAACGGAATTCAACTGCAGTCGACCGCCATGACCTTTGTCACGCCAAGGCTGGTCGACGGGATCGGAACGGTGCCTGGCGTGGTAGCCGCCAGTGCCTGGAGCGATGCGGTAATGTTGCGCCGCACAACGACAATCTAAGGCCCGATTGCCTTGATGTCAAGCCCCTGCAGGGTAATTCGGCTAGCCTGGCGGTGTAATCATGCTGCCCTGCAGCGAAGCCATGCACAGCGGCCGCGGCGGGAAACTGTGCAGGCGCCGGGTTTGCGGTACCTTCTTGCATCCTGATCAATCGGCCCGGCGCGGCCGGAAGGCTTGCCATGGCGACCATCTTCGACCGGATCATCGCGCGCGAGATACCCGCGGACATCGTGCATGAAGACGAACTCTGCCTCGCGTTCCGGGACATCAATCCGCAGGCGCCGGTTCATGTGCTGCTGATCCCCAGGAAGCCGATCGTCAACCTGGCCGATGCCACGCCCCAGGACCAGGCGCTGCTCGGCCACCTGATGCTGGTGGCGCCCGTGATCGCGGAGAAACTCGGCGTGGGCGGTGCATTCCGCCTGAACATCAACAACGGCGGGGCGGTGGGCCAGAGCGTGTTCCATCTGCACCTGCACATTCTCGGCGGCAGGCCCTTCGCCTGGCCGCCGGGCTGAACTGCGTCCGCAGCAGGAAGCAAGTCAACCGGGGAATCATGATGTCGACATTCAAGGCAATACGGGTCAGCCAGGACGACGCCAGGGCAGTCTCGAGCGCACTGGTCGACACGACCCTCGACGCGCTCGATGCCGGCGAGGTGGTGATCGCTTCGCGCTTTGCCAGCATCAACTACAAGGATGCACTCGCGGTGACTGGCCGCGGCCGCATCATGACGCGGTTCCCGTGCATTGCCGGCATCGATGTCGCGGGCGTGGTCGAGGCATCGACCGATGCGCGCTTCAATGTCGGCGATCCGGTGTTCGTCAACGGCTTCGGGCTCGGCGTGAGCCACGACGGCGGCTTCTCCGAGCGGGTCCGGGTACCGGCCGACTGGGTGATCCCGCTACCGCAGGGCCTGTCGCTGCTCGACGTGGCCACGATGGGCGTGGCCGGGTTCACTGCCGCGCTTGCGATCGATCTGATGGAGCTCAACGGGCTCGCGCCGGAATGCGGCAGGGTGCTGGTGAACGGTGCTACCGGCGGTTGCGGCAGCATTGGCATCGACATGCTGGCGCGCCGCGGCTACCAGGTGGTGGCACTCACCGGAAAGCCGGAGTCGCGCGACTACCTGATGGATCTGGGCGCAGCCGAGGTCTGGGTGCGCGGTGAGTTCCAGATGGGCAGCAAGGCGCTCGAGAAGGCCCAGTTCGCCGGCGCGCTCGACTCGGTGGGCGGCGAGCAACTGTCCTGGCTGACCCGATCGATGATGGAAAACGGCGTGATCGGTGCATTCGGAAACGCGGGCGGCATCGACCTTGCAACGTCGGTGTTCCCGTTCATCCTGCGCGGGGTGCGGCTGATCGGGGTGAACTCGAACGCATCGATGGCCGTGCGGCAGCGGGTATGGGCGCGCGTGGCCGCCGACCTCAGGCCCCGCCATCTCGATCGGATCGGCTTCCCGATCAGCATCGACCAGGTGATCGAGCACTGCGCGAAGTCGGTGGACGGCAAGGTGCAGGGCAGGGCGATCGTCCACTATGGCTGACCCACGCCGCATCACTGTCGCCTCGACCGCCATGCCGATTCCCCTCGCCGAAGGCCGCGCCATGAACCTGCACCGCACCTGTACCCTGCTCCTGCCGCTGCTGCTCGCGCCTGCCATGGGCCCGGCCCTCGCCGCCGATGGCTATCCGAGCCGTCCGGTTCGCCTGGTCGTGCCGTTCGCTCCGGGGGGCGGCTCCGACGTCACCGGGCGCATCATCGGCCAGAAGCTGTCCGAGCTGATGTCACAGACGGTGGTGGTCGACAACCGTCCCGGCGCCGGCAGCATGCTGGGCACCGACCTGGTGGCACGCGCCGCGGGGGACGGCTACACCCTGCTGCTTGCCGATCTGGCACTGGCGATCAACGCGGCCTACTTCGTCAAGACACCGCCCGCAGACCCCGCACGCGCGTTCACCGGCGTGGCGCTGGTGGCCGAAACGCCCTATATCCTGACCGTCCATCCGTCGGTGCCGGCGGCAAGCCTGAAAGACTTCGTCGCGCTGGCGAAGGCGCAGCCGGGCAAGCTCAATGTCGGCTCGTCGGGCAACGGCGGCGGCCTTCACCTCACCCTCGAGATGTTCAAGCTGAGGGCCGGGCTGGACCTGAACCATGTCCCGTACAAGGGCGGCGGCCCAGCGCTCAACGACACCGTGGCGGGCCAGATCCAGGGCACCTTCATCGGCATGGGCGGCTCGCTGCCGTTCGTGCAGAGCAAGCGGCTGCGGCCGCTCGCGGTGACCTCGGCCAGGCGCAGTGCTGCGCTGCCCGAGGTGCCGTCGATGACTGAGCTCGGTTACGACGTGGTGGTCACCAACTGGTACGGCGTGGTCGCGCCCTCGGCGACCCCGAGGGCGGTTGTACAGCGGCTCTACAACGAGATCGGCCGCGCGCTGGCTTCTCCGGACGTGCGCGATCGGCTGCAGGCGACCGGTCTCGAGCCGGCTGCCCAGTCGCCCGGCCAGTTCCAGCGGATGATCGAATCCGAACTCAAGCGCTGGCGGCAGACGATCCGCGACGCGAACATCCGGACCGAGTAGGCGCGAAGCGGGTCATTCCACCGGCGGGATGCCGGCCTCTTTCACCAGCTTGACCATGCTGTCGACTTCGCTGCGCATGTGCGCGGCGAACTGCTCGGGCGTGCCCCCGGCGATGTCCAGTCCTGCATCGACCAGGCGCTGGCGCACGTCCGGCGTGGTCAGCGCCTTGTTCCAGTCGGCGCTGATCTGCGCGGTCAGGGCCGCGGGCATGCCGGCCGGGCCTGCGGTGCCCATCCAGCTGGTGAAGGTAAACCCGGGCACGCCCGATTCGATCACCGTCGGGATATCGGGCGCGGACGCCGAGCGCTTCAGGCTGGTCATCGCCAGCGGACGTACCCGCCCGGACTTCAGGTGCGGCAGCGCCTCGGGCAGCGGCTGGAAGGTGAGATCGATCTGCCCGCTGATCAGGTCGACCAGTGCCGGTGCGCCGCCCTTGTAGGCGATGTGGGTCATCTTGGTACCGGTCATGCTGCTGAACAGCTCGGCCGCCAGGTGGAGCACGCCGCCGGAACCGGCCGACCCGTAGTTCAGGCCGCCGGGCTTCGCCCTGGCCAGTGCGATCAGTTCCTTGATGTTGCGCGCATCGACCTTCGGGTTGACCAGCACGATCTGCGGCTGGAACACCAGCAGCGTGACCGGGGTCAGGTCCTTCAGGGGGTTGTACGGCATCTTCGTGTACAGGGCGAGGTTGGTGCCCAGCCCGCCCTGGCTGCTGACCAGCAGCGTGTAGCCGTCGGGGATCGAGGAGGCAACGAGCGCCCCCGCGATATGGCTCGCCGCGCCTGGCCGGTTGTCCACCACCACCGGTCGGCCGTAGGCATTGCTCAGCGCCTGCGACACGGTGCGGCCCACCAGGTCGACGCTGCCGCCGGCCGCGAACCCGATCACCACGCGAACCGGCTTCGAGGGGTACTGCTGAGCGGCTGCGGTGCCGACCGCAGCGGCCGATGCAGCGACGAGAAACAGGGATGACAGGCGTAAGGCGCGCTTGCGACACTCGTTCATGTTCTCGGACCTCTCAGGCGGGTTGGGGGACATTCCTGTGCAGCACGACACGCGCATCGACGATGGTCTGCCCACCGGCGTGCGCGATCACGGGGTTGAGGTCGATCTCGGCGATCTGCGGATGCAGCTCCCGGATGCGCGACAGGCGCACCAGCAGGTCGGCCAGCGCCTCGCGGTCTACCGGCGGTGCACCGCGTACGCCGTCGAGCACCGACGCATGCTTCAGGCTGCCGATCATGTCCAGCGCGTCGAGCCGGGTCAGCGGCAGCGCGCGGAAAACGACATCGCCGATCACCTCGACGAATACGCCCCCGAGCCCGAACAGCATCACCGGACCGTGCTGGGGGTCGTCGGTGATCCCGACGATGAACTCGGTGCCGCGCGGTGCCATCGGGGTCACCAGCATGCCTTCGATACGGGCGTCGGGCCGGTAAGCACGCGCATTCGCGGCAATCCGGCTCCAGGCCTGGTGCAGGACATCGGCGCCCTGCAGGCCGAGCAGCACGCCGTTCGCCTCCGACTTGTGCAGGATCTCGGCCGACACCACCTTCATCGCCAGCGGTTGCAGGCCGAAGTGTGCGGACGCTGCTGCTGCCTCTTCGGCACTGCGCAACAGCCTGCAGTCGGGCATCGTGATGCCGTAGGCCTGCAGCAGGTCGCGCGCTTCGGTCTCGAGCAGGTCGCGACCAGCCGACAGGGCGGTCTCGATCGACTGGAGGGCCTGCGCCGCCGCGCCGGGCGGTGCCAGCACCGCCGCTTCCGGGACCTGTGCATTGCGCGCGCGCGCGGCAGAGGCATCAGCCGCGCAGGCGAGGCACTGAACCGCGACCTCGACATGGCGCTGGAACGGCACGCCTGCCTCGCGCAGGATCTTCAGCGACTGGGTCTTCAGGTCGGCATAATGGCTCTGCACGATCACCGGCTTGCCGTACTCGCGCATCATCGCGCCGATTTCGGCGCAGACCGCATGCTCGGCTGGTGCGGCCTGTTCGCCGAAGCGGTCGGCATAGCCGCCGAGCAGCCCTACGATCAGCAGCGCGTCGATCGCCGGGTCTTCCAGGATGGCCCGCACGATCGGGCCGTAGTACTCGGCGCGCGGGTCGGTACCGCCGCCGGCGTCGACCGGGTTGTCGATGGCGGTGGCGTTGGGAACCACCG
>JBILGF010000163.1:0-7031 GCA_044351195.1 Burkholderiales bacterium | reverse complement strand
AAGAACGAGATCACCAGCAGCAGTGCCGCCGGGGGCAGCAGCCAGAAGCTCCAGTTGTTCATCCGCGCGAAGGCCATGTCGGCCGCGCCGATCTGCAGGGGGATCATCCAGTTGGCGAAGCCGACGAACGCCGGCATGATCGCGCCGAACACCATGATCACGCCGTGCATGGTCGTGAGCTGGTTGAACACCTCGGGCTCGACCAGTTGCAGGCCCGGCTGGAACAGCTCGGTGCGCAGCAGAAGCGCGAGGACGCCGCCGACCAGGAACATGGTGAAGCTGAACCACAGGTACATCGTGCCGATGTCCTTGTGGTTGGTCGTCGTGATCCAGCGCATCAGCCCGGTCGGGTGGCCGTGTGCGCCGTGGTCGTGGACGGCCGGATGGGCTTGGGTGGCCTGCATGTCTCTTCTCCCTGATGTTCCTGGTGATGCGCGGAATTGCCGGATATCGATGCCTGAACGGAGGTGGCCTGCGGACCGTGCCTCAGCCGCCGACTGCAGCGCGCGTGGCGACCGTGGCCGCCGGGGCGGGCGTAGAAGTCGGGGCGGGTGCCGATGCCGCAGCCGGAGCGGGTGCCGATGTCGCAGCCGCGGCTGCTGCCGGCACCGCTGCGGTACGCAGTTTCTGCCGCTCGGCAGCCCAGACGCGGAAGTCTTCCACCGACTTCACTTCGACCACGATGGGCATGTAGGCGTGCTCCTTGCCGCAGAGCTCGGCGCAGACGCCACGGTAGACGCCTACCTTGTCGGCCTTGAACCAGGTGTCGCGGATGAACCCGGGTATCGCATCCTGCTTCACGCCCAGCGCCGGCACCCACCAGGCATGCAGCACGTCGCCCGCGGTGGTGAGCATACGAACCTTCTTTCCGACCGGAACGACCAGGCGGTTGTCGACCTCGAGCAGGTAATCGCTGCGCTTGGGCATGACATTGGTGCGCTCTTCGTAGGTGGTGGCGAGCGCGGAGTAGAACGCGATACCGTCGGCCACGTCCTTCAGGTCTCCCTCGCCCTTGAGGTAGTCGTAGCCCCACTTCCACTGGTGACCGGTGGCCTTGATGGTCAGATCGGGCGACGAGGTGTCCTTCATCGCGATCACCGTCTTGGTCGCCGGCCAGGCCATCAGGATCAGGATCAGGAAGGGCACCACCGTCCAGACGATCTCGACCGTGGTGTTCTCGTGGAACTGGGCCGGCTCGTGCCCGGCAGACTTTCGGTGGTAGATGATCGCGTAGAACATCGCGCTGAAGACCGCCACGAAGATCACCGCGCAGAAGATCAGGATCAGCGTGTGCAGGTCGTAGATCTGGGACGCAATGTCGGAGACCGGCGGTTGCAGGTTGAATTTGGACGCGGCCTGGTAGGCCGGGGCGGCCGCTTCCTGCGCAGACGACAGCGCGGGGGACAGCAAGCCTGCCAGGCCGGCGAGTGCCAGGGTGATTCGGGGGAGGTACGGACGATTCATGAAGACTCCGGTGTGCGATGCGACCTGCAGCCGTGGCGTGAGACGAATGAAGATGTCGGAAGGAATTCGGTGTGCGGGATCAGGCGCACGCAGCGCGGGCGTGCCGGATACGCACGTTGAGGTAATCGGCGGCAGCGCTGCGCTCGGCCTCCGTCATCAGTTCGCCGAGCATCTGCAGACGCCCGTGCGAACGCAGCGCCAGCCGGCTCTTGCGCGCGATGCCCGCCGGTTCGAACACGACCTGCACCCAGTGCAGGTTGAAACGGAACTCTTCGCTGCGGCCGCGGACCGAGCGTTCGACCACCAGTTCGTGTCCGCAGGTGCGCACCGTCTCGAAGTCGCCGTCACCGTCGCGCAGCCAGCGGTACGCAAGGACGATCAGGGCCACTTCGATTCCGGCGAAGGGCAGCACCAGCCAGGCACCCTGAACGGACAGCACGAGGGCCACGACCAGCACCGGCAGGCACATTGCCACCGCGACCCAGCGCCGGGCGGCAAGCGACAGCGACCGGTTCGGGCGCGCAGTCAGGCTCAGCCCGGCGGACGCGCCGGAATGCCTGGCCGTTTCCGATGGCACGGTGGTGATCGCTATCGACCCCACTTCCGCCTCGATCGTTGTGATTTCGAATCTCCCTGCTTGGCTGACGACCGGTGTGGGAGCACACCAGCCCGGCGACGAAGGAATTCCTGCATGGGCCCGCTGCCAGGAACCGCGCGACCCGTTGCGGGAAGCCTGCCGGCAGCCTGATCGATCCCTGGGCGCGAATTTTGGGTGCAAAGTGAACCGGGTCAGACACGGCCCTCGACACCCGTGGAATCTAGCACAGCGCGGGCTGGCGCTTCAACCGAGAACAGCTGTCCGAGACATCGGCCGGACACCCCTGTGGCGACCGGACCGAAGCCGTGGCGCAGCGTACCCGGGAGCGCGTCCGGGGACGTCTGCTCAGCGTCCTTCACAAGCCGCCTCGAGCCGCGCGACCTGCACCGCGGCCGCGGCACGGGCCCAGTCGGGCTCGGGCGCATGGTCGAGCCGGGCCATGCATGGCGCCGGCATCCAGCGATCCAGGGTATCGATCACCTCGTCGGCGCGTGCCAGCTGCGGATCGATGGCATTGGCCACCCAGCCTGCCAGCTGCAGCCCGCGCCGCTCGATCGCCTCGGCAGTGAGCAGCGCATGGTTGATGCAGCCCAGGCGCAGTCCGACCACCACCAGCACCGGGTAACCAAGTGCGCGCGCCAGCGCGGCCGTATCGGCGCCGTCCGCCGGCCCTGCGCAGAGCGGCACGCGAAAACCGCCCACGCCCTCGACCAGCAGCCAGTCGACCCTGGCGCGCGCGGCGCGCGCGGCCTCGACGATCAGCGCCGTGGAGAGGACGACACCCGCCGCGCCTGCCGCGAGATGCGGGGCGACCGGTTCGGCGAAGCGGTACTGGTTCACCCACGACAGCGGCAAGGCGACATTGGACGCATCGATCGCAGCATCGATGTCCTCCCAGCCCAGGCGCGGATCGCCCGCGTCCGCATCCCCCGGCATGGCATAGGCGCCCGAGGCGATCGGCTTGATCACGGCGACACGGTGGCCTGCCGCTCCGAGCGCGCGCGCGATCACCGCACAGGTGCGGGTCTTGCCGATGCCGGTGTCGGTGCCGGTCACGAACAGCGCAGGCACGCCCTGTTACCCCTTGCCCGCACCGGGACGCGCCCGATCGAATCGTACGATCGCGCGTCCGTCAGCGGTGCGCCGCGGTTCGCCGCGCCATGCGTGTCCGTACACCACCTCGTAGGTCGCCGGCAGACGTCCATCGCTGCGGAAACGCTCGTAGGCATCGACCACGCGCGCGAAGGCGTGGCGCCCCATCATGCCGGGCCGACGGCCAGCAGTCGCATTGTGCGCGCCGATCGACTTGAGGTCGCGCATCAGTTCCGGCAGCGTCGGATAGGTCAGCGTGATCTTCTCCATGTCGACCACCGGCGTTGCAAAGCCACACTCGAGCAGCATGTCCCCGATGTCGTGCATGTCGGTGAAACGGCTCACATGGCTGTAGCCATCGACGGCGGCGAAGGCCGCGCGCAGTTCCTTCAGCGTGTCGGGGCCGAACGTGCTGAACATCACCAGCCCCCCGGGACGGGTGACCCGTGCGAACTCGCCCAGCGCCGCCTGCAGGTCGTTCACCCATTGCAGGGCGAGGTTCGACCACACCATGTCGATCGAAGCGGCCGCCAGCGGCAGCCGCTCGAGGTCGCCGCACACCGCATGGGTGCGGCTGCGTCCGCTCAGCACCGACCGCAGGCGTCCGGGCTCCTTGGCGATCGCAACCCGCAGCATCGCCGGCGCGATATCGAGCGCGATGCGCTGCGCCCCGGGATAACGCGAGGCCAGCGACAGCGTGCCATAACCGGTACCGCTGCCCGCATCGAGCAGGCGCGAGGGGTCGACGCGCATGTAGTCGAGGCGCTCTGCCATCCGGTCGCCGACTTCGCGCTGCAATACCGCCGCGCGGTCGTAGGAAGTCGCCGCCCGCGAGAACGACTCGCGGGTCGCGCGCTTGTCGATCACATGCGGCTCGGGAAGGGACGGATTCATCATGGACGCGTGTATCGGGTACCTGTCACGTCGTGGCGGGCTGCACACCCGCGGCGCGCCCGATCGTAGCGGCAAGCAATTCGGCGCGGGTGAACGGCAGGGCGTGCCCACCGCCGGACACCGGCACCCAGGTGCCATGGCGCAACAGGCTGCACATGATACGCGCGGCCTCGGCCGGTACCAGTGCATCTCGTTCGCCATGCACGACCGTCACCGGCACTTGCAGCGTCGCCAGACGTGCCCGAAGGTCGATGCGGCGCAGGCATTCGAGGTCCTGCAGCAGCGCGCGTCCGAACGGTTCAGGGCCATTACGATCAGCGTCCAGCCCGGGCGCACCGCCGGCAACGCCGGCCTGCCCCGCCGCCGGTGGCGCAGCAGGCAGCGGCCGATCGAACGACCGGCGCAGGCGGCGAAGCAGGGTGGGCGTCTGCGCCTCGCCCAGGGCGCACAGCGCCGCCAGCCGCGACTGACCGGCGCTCGGCGCCGCCGCCGCGACGGCGGCAAAGGCATCGAAATCCGGGCCGGCCATCGCGTGCGGCCAGCCATCGCACGCGACGAAACGGGGCGTCGCCCCGGTGACCACCAGCGTGGCGATGGCGCGCGTACCCGCCAATGCTCGCTCGAGCGCGATCGCGGCACCGAGCGACCAGGCGCAGATGCCGAAAGGTGCAGCCGCGCCGGCCTGCACGGCCGCCACACGCCGGTCGATGACCGCAGCCGCGCCGCTGCAGGCAACCGCCTCCACGGTGAGCGACGCGGGCAATGCATTGCGCACCTCGTCGAATGCCGAGGCGGCGAAGCCCCATCCCGGCACCAGAAGCCAGTCGGTCGGACCCGCCTGCGCCGGCTCAGCCATGCAGGGCATCGAGCGCGTGCATCGCTTCGCACAGACGGTCCACCTGCTGCAGCGTGTGCGCGGCCGACAGCGACACGCGCAAGCGCGCGCTGCCTGCAGGAACGGTCGGCGGCCTGATCGCAGGCACCAGCAGCCCCCTGTCGGCGAGCGCGGCCGACAGGGCCACGGCCTGCGCCGATCCGCCGACCAGCCAGGGCTGGATCGCCGTCGACGACGGCAGCGGCCTGCCACTGCGCAGGCCCTGCACGCCTTCACGCCAGCGCCGGACCAGCGCCGCCAGGTGTTCCCGGCGCTGCGGCTCGCCCTCGATCAGTTGCAGGCTCGCCTGCAGCGCACAGGCCAGCATCGGCGGCAGCGCGGTGGTGAACACATAAGTGCGCGCCGCCTGCACCAGGGTATCGATCACCTCGGGCGCGGCGGCGACGAATGCGCCGAACACGCCGGCGGCCTTGCCCAGCGTGCCCATGTAGATCACATGATCGAGCACCGTGCCCGGGTCGACACCGAAGTGGGCAAGGCAGCCGCGTCCGTCGCCAAGCACGCCGAAGCCATGCGCATCGTCCACCAGCAGCCACGCATCGTGGCGCCGCGCCAGGTCGAGCAGTTCGGGCAGGGGCGCGATGTCGCCGTCCATGCTGAACACGCCATCGACCATGATCATCCGCACCCGCGCCTCACTGGCCGCGAGCTGGCGCTCGAGCGCGGCCAGGTCGCCGTGCGGGTGCCGATGGAACGTCGCGCGCGACAGCAAGGCCCCGTCATTCAGGCAGGCATGGTTGAGGCGGTCGCCGAACACCGCATCACCGCGTCCGAGCAGCGCCGTGACCACGCCCAGGTTGGCCATGTAGCCGCTGGAAAAGAGCAGGGCCGAGGGGAAGCCGCTGAACCGGGCAAGGTCGCGTTCCAGGGCCTCGTGCACCTCGCTGTGCCCGGTCAGCAGGTGCGAGGCCCCTGCCCCCGTGCCATGGCACTGCACGCCCGCAGCCACCGCCGCGGCCAGTGCCGGATGCGCCGCCAGGCCCAGGTAATCGTTGCTGCAGAATGACACGTACTCGCGCCCATCGACGCGGACCGAGACCCCCTGCGGCGACTCGAGCCGGCGTCGGCTTCGCCGCAGCGACTCGGCCTCCAGCCCGGCGAGCCGTGCTGCGAGGTCGGCCAGCCTGGTCACTGCGCCTCAGGTGCCCTGGGCAATGGCGGCACCGGCCTCGGGGGCGGACTGCACTGGCGTCAGGCCATGGATGCCCAGCCGTTCGAACAACGCGTGGTCGCGTTCGACATCCGGATTGCCCGTGGTGAGCAGGCGATCGCCGTAGAACACCGAATTCGCGCCGGCAAGGAAACACAGCGCCTGCACCGCCTCGGACATGTCCTCGCGCCCGGCCGACAACCGGACCATCGCGCGCGGCATCGTGATGCGCGCCACGGCAACAGTGCGCACGAACTCGAGCGGATCGAGTGCGTCTTCGTTCTCGAGCGGCGTTCCCGGCACGCGTACCAGATGGTTGATCGGCACGCTCTCCGGGTAGGGCGCGAGGTTGGCCAGTGTCGCGATCAGGCCGGCGCGCTGGCGGCGCGTCTCGCCCATGCCGACGATGCCACCGCAGCAGACATTCATGCCCGCCGAGCGCACCTGCGCCAGCGTATCGAGACGATCGTCCTGGCTGCGCGTGGACACGATTTCGCCGTAGAACTCGGGTGCCGTATCAAGGTTGTGGTTGTAGTAGTCGAGCCCGGCGTCACGCAGTTGACCGGCCTGGCCGGGCTTCAGCATGCCGAGCGTCGCGCAGGTCTCCAGCCCCAGCGCCCGCACCTGGCGCACCATGGCCAGCACCGGCTCGAGGTCGCGCTGCCTGGGGCTGCGCCATGCAGCGCCCATGCAGAACCGGGTGGCGCCGTTGGCCTTGGCGCTGCGCGCCGCCTCGACCACCGCATCGACCGACAGCATGGACTCGTTGTCGACGCCGGTATCGTAGCGCGCCGCCTGCGGACAATAGCCGCAGTCTTCCGGGCAGCCGCCGGTCTTGATCGACAGCAGCGTGGAGCGCTGCACCGCGTTCGGATCGTGGTGCTCGCGATGAGTCAGCTGCGCCCGGAACATCAGGTCGGCGAACGGCAGCTCGAACA
>JBILGF010000162.1:0-7033 GCA_044351195.1 Burkholderiales bacterium | reverse complement strand
GCCTTGCGCGCCCCTACTCCCTCTTCTTCGGCCGCTGCCACCCGACCCGATGCTGCTGCTTCGGGTTCACCACCATCCCGCCGGGCGGCACGTCCTGCCACAATCAGACTCGAGGTCTAGTGCCCCTTCGCTCGTGCCAAACGCAAAGCACTTCGATGCAGTCATCCCGAACGCGGTAGTAGGCAAAGTAGCCGGTTCGCGGCATGTAGATTCGCCGTACCAGGGATGATGTCGAGGTATTGATTCGAGAGCCCACGCCGGGTTCCACGGCGATCAGGGCTAGCACAGCTTTGAGATCCGTTTGAACCGCGTCAGGCGCGGCGGGGCGATTCGCGCGCCACCACCGCAACGCGTGTTCAATCTCCCGCCGCGCTCTGGCGAGGACGAAAACGCGATGCGCCAAGGTCAGCCGGCGCGCTTCAGCCGCGCGAAAAAGTGTTCCGCCGGTTCGCCTGTCTCATGGTCGGCCTCATCGATTACCGCTTCCAGCTCAGCCTGCAGCGCGGGCGGCAACGTCACGGCGGGCTCGTCGCCGTGGGCGATAACGGCGACGACGGTGCCTTCAGGAAACGTCGCTCCTTCGAGCACGACCTTGCCTTCGATAACGGTTCCGGTGGCGATCTTCATGGCCTCATCGTATCCGAAAGATTCGACCCGCTTCAATCACGATATGACCGTCTTCCGCCCGGTTACTTCCCCTTCTTCGGCCTCTGCCACCCCGCCCGGTGCTGCTGCTGCTTCGGGTTCACCACCAGCCCGCCCGGCGGCACGTCCTGCCACACGGTGGTACCTGCGCCGACCGTGCTGCCCTTGCCCACCTTCACCGGTGCGACGAGTTGCACGTCGGAGCCGATATGCACGTCGTCTTCGATCACCGTGCGGTGCTTGTTCGCGCCATCGTAGTTGCAGGTGATGGTGCCGGCGCCGATGTTCACGTCGCGCCCGACGGTGGAATCGCCGACATAGGCGAGGTGGTTGGCCTTGCTGCGCGCACCCAGGGTGCTCGCCTTCACTTCGACGAAGTTGCCGATATGCACCTCGTCGGCCAGCGCCGCGTCCGGACGCAGCCGCGCATACGGGCCGATGCGCGCACGGGCGCCAACGCTCGCGCCGTCGATATGGCTGAACGCCTCGACGCGGGTGCCGGCGCCGATGGTCGCATTGCGGATCACGCAGTGCGGCCCGACGCTCACGCCGTCGGCGAGCTTCACCGTGCCTTCGAACACGCAACCGACGTCGATCGTCACGTCGACGCCGCAGGCAAGCTGGCCGCGCACGTCGAACCGCGACGGGTCGAGCAGGGTGACGCCGGCCTCGAGCAGGCCACGCGCGATCTCGAACTGGTGGATGCGTTCGAGCTGGGCGAGCTGGGCCTTGCTGTTGACGCCGAGCGTCTCCCAGATCTCGTCGGGCTGTTCGGTGATCACCGGCACCTTGTCTGCCACCGCCAGGCGGATCACGTCGGGCAGGTAGTACTCGCCCTGGGCGTTGTCGTTGTCGATGTCGGCCAGCCACTGGCCCAGCTTCTTGCCGGGCACGCACAGGATGCCAGTGTTCACTTCGCGGATCTGGCGCTGCTTGTCGTTCGCGTCTTTTTCTTCGACGACGCCGATCACCGCATCCTTGCTGTTGCGCAGGATGCGTCCGTACCCTTTCGGGTCGTCGATCTTCACCGTCAGCAGCTTGACCTGGTTGTCGTCGGCCAGACGCATCCGCTCGAGCGTGGACGCGCGGGTCAGCGGCACGTCGCCGTACAGCACCAGCACCGGGTGGGCGCGGTCGAGGTGCGGCAGCGCCTGCTGCACGGCATGGCCGGTGCCGAGCTGCTGCGCCTGGCGCGCGAACAGGAGGTCGGGCTGGTTCTTGAAGGCGTCGGGCACCTGCTCGCCGCCGTGGCCGTAGACCACCACGATGCGCACCGGGTCGAGCTGGCGCGCCTGCTCGATCACATGGGCGAGCAGCGGAATGCCGCCGAGGGGATGCAGCACCTTGGGCAGCGCGGAGCGCATGCGCTTGCCTTGTCCGGCAGCGAGGATGACGACGTTCATGTTGCAGAATCTAGCATGCGGAATTCGGCGACCGTAGGGGATATTGCAGGAGAATTCACCCCTGGGCGGCTTCCTCCAGCACTTCGGATGCCCATTGATTCAGGCTCTTGCCGGCAGCCTGGGCGGCGACCAGGGCGGCGCCGTGCACTTCAGGCGGTACCCTCAACATGAGCTTGCCGGACGCGGGCTTCTCGGGCCGGAGCCCGCTTTCCTTGCAGTCGGCTAGGAACTCGTCCACGGATGCCGCGAACGCGCTGCGCAGTTCCTTCACGGTTTCGCCATGGAAGCTGATGATGGTGCGCAGCCCGAGGACGCGTCCGACGAAGATGCCATCGCGCTCGTCGAACTCGACGCGGGCGGTGTATCCCTTGTAGGTCATGGTGTTCATGCGCACCACGCATGCGCCGTGGACGACATAGGCGAGGCGGTACTTGAAGCGGTGGTTGCAGCCAGCGAGCGGCACGGGCAGGCGCCACAGCACCAGTTCCGCGAAGGAAGTTCCCGACAGGACAATCCGGGTGCGTAGGAACTCCAGCGCCTTCATGTTGGAGAAGATGCCAACACCCTCGGGGGAAGTCAAACGATGCAAGGGCCGCATCCGGTGGCCACGGGGTCAGCCGCTTGCCGGTCGGACGCGCAGGGACGATAGCGCCCGTCATCAGATTGTCAAATTGCAGGTGTCTGATAGTAAGGTTACGCTCCCGGATGTTGCGTTCCAACCCGCCATCATCCGTGCAGCGCCTGTCCATTACCTCTCCTGGAGCCCTGCTGCATGAACCGCACCCTTCGCTTTACTGTCCTGTCCGGCCTGCTTCTGGGCACGGCCGCACTGGTCGCATCGATCGTCGGCACTCCGGCCGCGGTTGCCCAGCCGGTCGCCAACTGCCCGTTCCGCGGCGAACTCGACGCCAACTACTGCGACGCGAACAAGGATCTGGTGGCCGACACGCCGACCGACCCGAAGCGCCTGCGCACGCCGAACACGCTGGTGTTTACCTACACGCCGGTGGAAGACCCGGCAGTGTACGAGGGCATCTTCAAGCCGTTCACCGAATACCTCGGCAAGTGCACCGGCAAGCGGGTGGTGTTCTTCCAGGTACAGAGCAACGCGGCGATGGTCGAGGCGATGCGCTCCGGCCGGCTGCATGTGGGTGGCTTCTCCACCGGGCCGACCGCCTTCGCGGTGAACCTGGCTGGCGCGGTGCCGTTCGCGGTGAAGGGCGATGCGAAGTCGTTCCAGAGCTACCGTCTGCTCGTGCTGGTGCGCGCCGACAGCGCAGTGAAGTCGATGGCCGACCTCAAGGGCCTGCGTGTTGCGCACACCTCGCCGTCGTCCAACTCGGGCAACCTCGCCCCGCGCGCGCTGTTCCCGGCGCTCGGCGTCACCCCGGAGAAAGACTACAAGGTGCTGTTCTCCGGTGGCCATGACCGCTCGGTGCTGGGCGTGCGCACCGGCGACTTCGATGCGGCGCCGGTCGCCTCCGATGTCTACGAGCGCATGGTCGCGCGCGGCGTGGTCAAGGAGAGCGAGTTCCGGGTGATCTGGCAGAGCAACCCGTTCCCGACGTCGTCCTTCGCCTACGCGCACGACCTCGAGCCGAAGTTCCGCGACCAGATGCTGAAGTGCTTCTACGACTATCGCTTCCCGGCCGAGATGCAGAAGGCATTCGACGGCGCCGACCGCTATGTGCCGGTCACCTACCTGCGTGAGTGGGCTGACGTGCGCAAGGTGGCCGAGGCCAGCGGCGAGTCGTTCGGCAGCCAGGCCTTCGAGGCACTGGCCAAGCGGGAAGAGGCGGCGCGCCAGAAGGCCGCGGCGGCGGCGGCAGCGAAGGCGGCCGGCAAGTGACCCCAGCACCTTGAGTACGGTCGCCCTAGAGCTGCGCGGGCTCGACAAGACGTATGTTCGCGGCAAGCCGGTGCTGCAGCAGATCGATCTCGCGATCGAGGGCACCGGACTCACCGCGATCATCGGGCCCTCGGGCACTGGCAAGAGCACACTGATCCGCTGTGTGAACCGGCTGGTCGAACCGACTGGCGGCCGCGTACTGCTCGACGGCGAAGACCTCACCCGGCTACGTGGCCGGGCACTGCGCCTGGCCCGACGGCGCATCGGCATGGTGTTCCAGGAATACAACCTGGTCGAACGACTGACGGTGATCGAGAACCTGCTGTGCGGCCGGCTGGGCTATGTCGGCGCACTGCGGGCCTGGCTGCGCCGCTTCCCGCAGGCCGATGTCGACCGTGCGTTCGACCTGCTCGACGCGGTCGGGCTTTCCGAGTTCGCGAAAACCCGCGCCGATGCGCTTTCCGGTGGCCAGCGCCAGCGGGTGGGTATCGCGCGTGCGCTGATGCAGTCGCCACGGCTGCTGCTCGCCGACGAGCCGACCTCGTCGCTCGATCCGAAGACCTCGGCGGAGATCATGGCGCTGCTGTCGGCGCTGTGTGCCGAGCGTGGCATCCCGGTGATCGTGAACATGCATGACGTGGCGCTGGCCAAGCGCTTCGCCAGCCGGATCATCGGGATGTCCGGTGGCCGCGTGGTGTTCGACGGTGCGCCCGAGGCACTGACCGAGGTACCGCTGCGGCAGATCTACGGCGGCGAGGGCTGGCTCGAGTGATGACAGCCCCTGCGGCTGCACCCGTCGCCGGCACCCGGCGACGCGCGTTCGACCCCGACTGGCTGGCGCGCGCCGGCTGGATGGCCGCGCTGCTGTACGTGGTCTATGCGGCCTCGCTGCTCGACATCACCTGGGCGCGCTTCGTGATCGGCCTGGACCCGGCCGCGCGCTTCTTCGACCGCATGTTCCCGCCCGATTTCTCCCGCTGGGAGATGGTGCTCAAGGGAATGCGCGAGAGCCTCGAGATCGCGGTACTCGCCACGGTGTCCGGCATCGCGCTGGCGCTGCCGGTCGGCCTGCTGGCCGCGCGCAACCTGATGCCCGCGTGGGTGAGCTGGCCCGCGCGCGCGCTGATCGCAGCCTGCCGCACCTTCCATCCGGTGATCGTCGCGATCGTGTTCGTGAAGGCGGTGGGTTTCGGCGCGCTGGCCGGCATCCTTGCGCTGGTGGTGGCGTCGGTCGGATTCCTCGGCAAGCTGTTCGCCGAGGCGATCGAGGAAATCTCGCTCAAGCAGGTAGAGGCGGTGCGGGCTACCGGCGCATCGTTCATGAACGTCGTGGCCTTCGGCGTCCTGCCCCAAGTGATGGCGCGGTTCATCGGCTTCTCGACCTACCAGTTCGATGCCAATGTGCGCAACTCGACGATGGTCGGTCTCGTCGGCGCGGGTGGCATCGGCGCGCCGCTGTTTGTCGCCTTCCAGCGCTTCGACTACGACGTAGTGTGTTCCATCCTGATTGCGATCATCGCCGTGGTGTTCTGCTGCGAGCTGCTGTCGAACCAGGTCAAGCGGGTGTTCGGTGAGACGCGCGGGTCGGCCGGTGGCTGAGCCGGGCAGCGCGATCCGCCGCGAGTGGCAGCGCTTCAGCCCGGGCGAGCGGCTGGCGCGCTTCGCGGCCTACTTCGCGGTGGTCGCCGCGGTCGCGGTGTCGATCGGCACCGTCGAGGTGATCCCCGAGTTCCTCTGGGATGCGCCGGCGCAGATGCAGGACCTGCTGGTGCGCATGTGGCCGCCGGATTTCGCGTTCTACCCGGTGACGGTGCAGGCGGCGATGATCGAGACGCTGCATATCGCCACCCTGGGCACGGTGCTGGCCATCCTCATGGCGATTCCGCTCGGGCTGCTGGCTGCGCACAACGTGATGCCGTCGCACACGGTCAACGCCGCTGCGAAGCTGCTGCTGGTCACCAGCCGCTCGGTCAATGCGCTGGTCTGGGCGCTGCTGTTCATCGCGATCTTCGGGCCAGGTGCCATGGCCGGCACGCTGGCGATCGCCTTCCGGTCGATCGGTTTCGTCGGCAAGCTGCTCGGCGAAGCGCTGGAGGAAGCACAGCCCGGACCGATCGAGGCGCTGAAGGCGACCGGTGCGCCCTGGCCGAGCGTGCTGCTGTTCGGGTACTGGCCGCAGGTAAAGCCGGCGTTCTGGGCGATCATGCTGCTGCGCTGGGACATCAGCGTGCGCGAGTCGTCGGTGCTCGGGCTGGTGGGTGCCGGCGGCATCGGCGTGGTGCTGGGCGCGGCGATGAACCTGTTCCAGTGGGACCGCGTGGCCGTGGTGCTGATCGCGATCTTCGTGGTGGTGCTGCTCGCCGAAGTGCTGGTGACCTGGGTGCGCGGGCGGGTGCTGTAGAGACCGCGCACCGTGGCCCGGCGAAGCATGCGCGTCACTGATCACCGGGAATTCAGGCCGCTCACCACGTCTACCGCGCAGGTACGCGCGCCAGCGGCCGATGAAACCACAGCATCGACAATGTACCGGCGAGTACCAGCAGGAACAACGCGGCCGCGGCGAACAGCGCGCCGACCTCGGTGTGCTGGCGCTCGAGGGCGAATTCGGTGCCGAGCGTCTCGTAGATCTTTTTCAACTCGTCGCCACTGGTCGCCTGGAACTGGCCACCGGCGAGCCGATCGATACCGCATTGCTGCGTTTCGTCGATGCACGCAAGCGGCGCAGCCAGCTTGCGGCTGGCAGCCTCGCGAGCCGGGCCATGCGCCAGGGCGCAGTCGCGGGTGGTCGAACGGCCGCGGCCGCGTTCACATGATTGCGCCGGCGCAGCATGCCTGATCTCGCCGCCTTTCTGCCCGCCTGGCTGTCCAGCAGCGGCGCGGGTGCCTGGCTGACCTTCCAGTGGCCACGGATGCTCTGGCTCCTGCTGCTGGTACCTCTGCTGGCCGCGCTCCACACCGGGTTCGATGCACGCCGGCGCACCTCGGCGTCGGTTCAGTCCTGGCTCGAACCGGTCGACGCGTCCGGCTCGCGGGTGGTGCCGGGACGATGGCGCGAGCGGGTGCCGCGGTTGTTCTGGATCGCCGCGCTCACGGCGCTGATCCTGGCGATTGCCCGGCCACAGGCGGTCGTACCGTT
>JBILGF010000161.1:0-7055 GCA_044351195.1 Burkholderiales bacterium | reverse complement strand
GCGACTGGGGACACGCCAGGGACTACGTGCAGATGCAATGGCTGATGCTGCAGCAGGCGGCACCGGAGGATTTCGTCATCGCCACCGGGAAGCAGTTCACCGTGCGTGAATTCGTCACCTGGGCTGCCGCCGAACTCGGAATCACGGTCGAGTTCCATGGCGAGGGGATCGACGAGCAAGGGGTTGTGGCAGCAGTCGCCGGCGACAAGGCACCAGCGGTGAAGGCAGGGGACGTGATCGTGCGCATCGATCCGCGCTATTTCCGGCCGGCAGAGGTAGAGACGCTGCTGGGCGACCCTGCAAAAGCGCGTGAGAAGCTGGGCTGGACACCCATCATCACCGCGCGCGAGATGTGTGCGGAAATGGTGTCGGAAGACCTCAAGATTGCGCAGCGCCATGCGTTGCTGAAGCAACACGGCTACCACGTGCCGGTCTCGAGCGAGAACAAGACGTGACCGCGCAACCCCGGATCTTCGTGGCTGGCCACCGCGGAATGGTGGGCAGCGCCATCGTGCGCCGGCTGCGGGCGACCGGACACAGCGAGATCATTACCCGCACGCATGCGGAACTTGATCTGACACGGCAGGCGGCGGTAGAGGCGTTCTTCGCGACCACTCCGATTGACGAGGTGGTCGTCGCTGCCGCCAGGGTGGGCGGCATCCACGCAAACAACACCTATCCGGCGGAGTTCATCTACGAGAACCTGATGATCGAGGCCAACCTCCTGCATGCCGCGCACTGTGTCGGCGTGCAGCGGCTGCTGTTCCTGGGCTCCAGCTGCATCTACCCGCGCGATGCGTCGCAGCCCATGGGCGAGGACGCGCTGCTCACTGGCAGGCTGGAATCCACCAACGAGCCCTACGCCGTCGCCAAGATCGCGGGCATAAAACTTTGTGAAAGCTACAACCGCCAGTACGGACGCGACTATCGCAGCTTGATGCCGACGAACCTGTACGGGCCGGGCGACAACTTTCATCCGGAGAACTCGCACGTCATTCCCGCGCTGATGCGGCGCTTCCATGAGGCCAGGACAACGGGTGCGCCCAAGGTAGTGGTCTGGGGCAGCGGCACGCCGATGCGCGAGTTCCTGCATGTCGATGACCTGGCTGCAGCCAGCGTGCACGTGATGCGACTGCCGCGCGAGCGCTACGCAGGATGCACGCAGCCCATGCTGTCTCATATCAATGTAGGCACGGGGCAGGACTGCACGATCCGTGAACTGGCCGAAACCATGGCACGCGTGGTTGGCTATGCCGGCGCACTGGAGTTCGACAGCAGCAAACCAGACGGTACTCCACGCAAGCTGCTGGACGTATCGAGACTGGCACGCCTGGGCTGGCAGGCGAGCGTCAGCCTAGAGGCAGGCTTGCTCGACACCTACCAATGGTTTCTGAGCCAGCAGGGCGCGTACAAAGCCTGATCAGCGTGCAGCCGTGGCGCTCCGCTGGCCAACGTCCTGGCCGATCAGTCAGTGAGACCGCTTAGACTCTGTCTGCCAGTTCCGTCCGATCGAGCCTCAGGCGCGAAGGGTCTTGTCGCGCACTGGCGGCCGGTGCTGCATTACTCCTGACCAACCTGGAGTTTCCAGATGAGCATTCATCCTGTTGTCCTGTCCGGTGGTGCAGGTACTCGCCTGTGGCCGCTGTCGCGGGAATCCCTGCCCAAGCAGTTCCTGAAGTTCGATGGCGACCGCAGCCTGCTGCAGTCGACGATCCTGCGCACTGCGGGTCTTGCCGATGCAGTCGCACCGACGATCGTCGCAAACGACGAGCACCGGTTCCTCATCGTGCAACAACTGGCCGAGATCGGTGTCGGCGCGCGCGACATCATCCTCGAGCCGATCGGACGCAACACCGCGCCGGCCCTCGCGATCGCGGCGTTGAGCATCAGTGCCGCGGATCCCGCCGGGCTGATGCTGGTGTTGCCATCCGACCATCTCATTTCCGACGTGACCTGCTTCCAGGCGGAGGTCCTCGCTGCGCTGCCTGCGGCCCGGGCGGGCCATCTGGTCACCTTCGGCATTCGTCCGCGCTGGGCGGAGTCCGGCTACGGCTACATCGCATGCGGTGAGGCGCTGCCCGGCGTCGACGCGTGTTTCGCGGTGGCAAAGTTCATCGAGAAGCCCGAACCGGCCCGGGCCGAGCAGTTCGTGGCCGACGGCGGCTACTTCTGGAACAGCGGCATGTTCCTGTTTCCAGCGCAGGTGTATCTGTCCGAACTCGAGCGGCTGCAGCCGGCGCTGCTTGCCGCCTGCCGGCAGGCGTTGTCCGAGGGCCGGCGTGATCTCGACTTCACCCGCCTGCCGCGCTCGGCACTCGAGCGCTGTACTTCGATCTCGATCGACTATGCCGTTCTCGAGCACACCGCGCGGGTGGCTGTGCGTCCGGTGGAATACGAATGGTCCGACCTGGGTTCATGGAAGGCGATGTGGGACATCGGCGCGAAGGACGCGGACGGAAACGTGATCCACGGCGAGGCTGTCCTGGAAGGCGTCCGTGACAGCTACTTTCACTCGGAGACGCGCCTGGTCGCTGCGATCGGACTGGACGGCATCGTGGTGGTGGAGACCCCGGATGCCATCCTGGTGGCGCATCGTGACCGTGTGCAGGATGTACGCCGGATCGTCGAACGGCTGAAGGCGCAGCAACGCGCCGAGGGGGTGATCCATCGCAGGGTGCACCGGCCCTGGGGCACCTACGAGACCGTGGACCAGGGGGAGCGGTTCCAGGTCAAGCGGATCACCGTGAATCCGGGTGCCAGGCTGTCCCTGCAGATGCATCACCACCGTGCCGAGCACTGGACCGTGGTGCGCGGTACCGCGCGGGTGACGCGCGGCGAGCATGTCCTGATCCTTGCCGAGAACGAATCGACGTTCATTCCGCTGGGCATGAAGCACCGGCTGGAGAATCCGGGTTGTATCCCGCTGGAACTGATCGAGGTGCAATCGGGCAGCTATCTGGGCGAGGATGACATCGTCCGCTTCGAAGACACCTACAATCGCGAGTGACTGCCGTCGATCGCGCCTGGGCGGGTGCGGCATTGAACGAGGGAGAGTGCGAATGAAGCGCGAGATCACCAAGGCCGTGTTCCCGGTCGCCGGGATGGGCAGTCGGTTCCTGCCGGCAACGAAGGCCAGCCCGAAGGAGATGCTCCCGGTCGTGGACAAGCCGCTGATCCAGTATGCGGTGGAAGAGGCAGTCGCGGCAGGCATGACCGAGATGATCTTCGTGACCGGCCGCAACAAGCGCGCGATAGAAGACCACTTCGACAAGGCAGCCGAACTCGAGGCGGCGCTCGAAGAGCGCGGGAACCAGAAGCTGCTCGCGACCGTGCGAGGCATCCTGCCCGCTGGCGTGCACTGCGTGTTCATTCGCCAGCCCGACGCGCTCGGGCTGGGGCATGCGGTGCTGTGTGCGCGTCCGCTGGTGGGCGACGAGCCGTTCGCCGTGATCCTGGCCGATGACCTGATCGACGCGCAACCCGCGGTGATGACCCAGATGGTCGAGCGCTACAGCTACTATCGCCGCTCGGTGATCGGCGTGCAGAACGTGGCGCCGGAAGACACCGACCAGTACGGTATCGTCCGTTGCGGATCGGCACTCAACGATGTGCACCAGATCGACGGCATCATCGAGAAGCCGAGTCCGGCGGAATCACCATCGACGCTGGGCGTCGTCGGCCGATACATCCTGTCGCCACGGATCTTCGACCATCTGGCCACTGCGCAGCCTGGCAAGGGCGGCGAGATCCAGTTGACCGATGCCATTGCCTCGCTGCTCCGGCAGGAGCAGGTGCTCGCCTACCAGTTCAAGGGCACGCGTTACGACTGCGGGTCCAAGATCGGCTACCTCAAGGCGACGATCGCGTTCGCGATGAGCCACCCGGATGTCAGCGAAGAGTTCATCGCGCACCTTCGCACTGTCGCCGCAGGTCTTCCGGGCAGTGGGAGCGACCGCGTCGCCGCCTGACCCCGTTCCTCCGCCAGCCGGGGGGGCCAAAGCCGTTGCCGCCGGCAACAGTCCGGCGCCTCGCTTGCTGTCGACCCTGAGGCAGCCAGCCCCGGCGACGATTGCGTGGATCCGCCGCATCGCCTGCATCGCGGCACTGATCCCGCTCGCCCGCCTGGGTATCGATGCGATCACCGGAGCACTGGGTGCCAACCCGATCGAGGCGATCACGCGTGCCACGGGTGAATGGACGCTGATCCTGCTGCTCGTGGCGCTTGCCGTCACGCCGGCGCGCCGGCTGACCGGGCTGAACTGGCTGCTGCGTCTGCGCCGGATGCTCGGCCTGACCGCATTCCTGTACGCCTGCCTGCATCTCGTCACCTATCTCTGGCTCGATCAGTTCTTCAACCTGGCTGCCATCGTCAAGGACATCGTCAAGCGTCCGTTCATCACCGCCGGGTTCATCGCGTTCCTTCTGCTGCTCCCGCTGGCGATCACATCGACCGACGCGATGGTGCGTCGCCTGGGCGGCCGTCGCTGGATAGCCCTGCACCGGCTGGTCTATCCGGCCAGCGCGGCGGGCGTCGTCCACTACTGGTGGCTGGTCAAGGCCGACATCAGCGAGCCCCGTTTCTACGCGGTGATACTCGGTGTGCTGCTGGCCGCGCGCGTCGCCTGGTGGGCTGCGGGGCGAAGCGACCGCGTGCAGACAGCGTACCCGCGCGCCGATCCGTCCCGGCGCGCGGCGAGGCCTGCGGGTGAACCGACGCTGCCGCCGACATCGACGCCGACATCGACACCGGACGAAAAAAACCCCCGGAGACTTGCGTCTTCGGGGGCTGATCCCGCATCCGGACAGAAGAAACAGTGGTAACCGAATCGGACTGTTCCCTCCTGGTGGATGTGCCGGCGGTGCCTGACTCTGTCGAGTACTGCCGGCTCGGTGCGAAATCTGCTGCTACTTGGCAGCTTTCTTCGCGGCTTTCTTCGCGACTTTCTTGACGGCTTTCTTCGCGACTTTCTTGACGGCTTTCGTGGCAACTTTCTTGACGGCCTTCTTGGCGACCTTCTTTGCAGCTTTCTTCGCGGGCTTCTTAGCAGCCATCGTGTTTCTCCTTGATTGAGTTTTTCACGACCAATCGTGCAGAGCACCTGTCGTTCGCGCTCGTGACGCAGGAAGACATGAAGACATGAACGGGCTGCACTTCCATCGCAAACGCTCAGTCGCCTCTTCGGTCTTACCTGCCGGTCGCCGCCATCGTCGATGCTGCATTGTCTTGACTCTGGCTATTGACAAGCGCGCGAATGCTTGGTGGACCGATTCTATGCCACATCCAAAATAAAACACAACAGTAAGCAGGCGAAACATCACTCGCTTCGCAGTGATGGATGTGGCGTCGATACCCGTGTCGCGCAACCTAAGGCATCCATGCGTTGCACGACGACGATGGCGTGACCCTGGTGCAGTGGGCCGCGATCGCTCAGGGCAGCAGTGCTTCGCCCGCAAACAACTGTTCGACGCGTTCGCGCGCGCGAACCTCGTACATCGTGGCACCGTCGATCATCACTTCTGCTGCACGCGGGCGCGTGTTGTAGTTCGAACTCATGCTCATGCCGTAGGCTCCGGCCGAGGCGATGGCCAGCAGGTCCGCCTCTTCCAGCGCCAGCGATCGGTTGCGCGCGAGCCAGTCGCCACTTTCGCAAACCGGGCCCACCACGTCGTAGCACCGAGGGTCGCCCTCGCGTGGAACGACCGGCAGCACCTCGTGATAGGCCTCGTACAGTGCAGGACGCATCAGGTCGTTCATGGCGGCATCGACGATCGCGAAATTCTTCACCGGCCCCGGCTTCAGGTACTCGACCCGAGTCAGCAGCAGGCCGGCGTTGCCTACCAGCAGGCGGCCGGGCTCGAATACCAGGCGCTGCGCACGGTTGCCGAACACCCGGGTGATGGTGGCTGCATACTCGTCTACCGAGGGCGGACACTCTTCGCTGTAGCGGATACCCAGTCCACCGCCCAGATCGACATGCTCGAGAACGATGCCCTCGGCCGCGAGCTGGTCTACCAGTTCGAGGATGCGCTCCAGGGCATCAGCGTATGGCGAGATCTCGGTGATCTGCGAGCCGATATGGCAATCGATCCCCGTGATGCGCAAGTGGCTGCAGCCGCGCGCCGCGCGGTACAGGGCCAGCGCATCAGCGTGGTCGACGCCGAACTTGTTCTCGTTGAGGCCGGTGGTGATGTAGGGGTGGGTGTTCGGGTTCACGTCCGGGTTGACCCGGATGCTCACCGGCGCGATGCGCCCGCAGGCTGCGGCCACGCGTTGCAGCCTGTGCAGTTCAGGGACCGATTCGATGTTGAAGCAGAGTATCCCGGCCTGCAATGCGATCTTCAGTTCGTCCGCGCTCTTGCCCACGCCGGAGAACACGACCTTGGCCGGGTCGCCGCCAGCAGCCACCACCCGTGCGAGTTCGCCCGCCGAGACGATGTCGAACCCGCTGCCCATGCGCGCGAACAGGTTGAGGATCGCGAGGTTCGGGTTTGCCTTCACCGCATAGCAGACGAGCGGAGCGCGCATGCCGGTGCCGTGCGCCGCGAGGCATCCGGTGAATGCCGACTCGAACGCACGGTATGCGTTCGTGAGCGCGGCGCGGGAATACACGTACGTGGGCGTGCCGAAGCGTTCGGCAATCGCCTGCAACGGCACGGCCTCGACGTGCAGCGCACCGTCGCGAAGGTGGAACATCGCATCCATCATGTTGCTCCGGTCAGCATCGCTGTTCAGGAAGCCGGCTTGGGCGCGGGAGCCTTCTTCGGCAGTTGCAGAGGTGTCTTGAGCCCGCAGCCGCCGACCTGGACGGTGACGAAAGCCGCCATCAGGATCGCCGCACCGATGGTCAGCGTGCGGGCCCATGGACGCATCGCGCGCCGACCATGCCTGGCGCCTGTCGCCTCGCCGGTTGGCCGCGGCGCAGGCGCCGTGGACTCGGTCGCTACGGTGGCGGGGCGTTTCGAGTCCGGCTCGGTGCGCATGAAAACGATGTTAGCACGCAGGTCGGTGCGGCCTGCATGCCTCACAGCGCGGCCAGCCGCCGCTGCCACTCGGT
>JBILGF010000160.1:0-7061 GCA_044351195.1 Burkholderiales bacterium | reverse complement strand
GTGTCCTTCGAGGTCGCCCGGGAGCATTTCGGATTCGACCCGGGACGGGTACGCGCCATCGAGGCCGATGCCCGCACCTACCTGCGCAGGTGCAAGGATACCTATGACACCATCGTGGTCGACCTGGTCCATGGCGACGGCATTCCCGAATACCTGATCACCCGCGACTTCTTCAGCGACCTGCGCAACTGCCTGCGGCCGCACGGCGTGGCTGTATTCAACACATTCGTCGACCTCGACCGGCCGTCGGTCCATGCACACTTCCTGGTCACGCTGCATGCGGAACTGCCCGAGATCGTCGTCTATCGCCCGGATGCGGACGGCTCGAGGCACGTGAACAGTTTCGTGGTCGCCAGCGCCGCCACGCTGGTGCCGCCGGCGCCGGTACGGCTGCGCGATGCGCCGGCCCGGCATGCGGCCATGCTGCAGGCGATGCTCGAACGCCCGAACAAGCTCGACTCCGATACCCTGCGCCGTGGCGCGATCGTCACCGATGCCCGCAGCACGATCTCGCTGGATATCGCCGACGCGCAGATGGCCTATCGTCGGCTGGTGATCGAGACCGTGCCGCCGGCGTTCCTGCTCAACTGATCCCGGCCTGCGACCGCCACGGCCGGTCACGGCACGTGCGGTGCGCTGCCGGGCAGCCGTTGCATCCGCACGGCGCGTTCGCCCGTACCATTCGACATGACCGAGTTCCAAGCCCCGATGACTGAAGCAAGCCGCCAGGCGCACGATCGACGCGCGCAACGCGTCCGGCATGCGCCCGTGCGCCGGAGCCTGCTCGCGCTGGCCCTGCTGATCGCGCCGGTCATGCTGGCAGCAGTGCTAGCGGCGGGCGCGGCCAGAGCCCAGTTTCCGCTACCGGTTGGCCAGAACCGGGTCCAGGTGGACTTGCTGGCCGAGCCGAGCACGGCGCGTCCGGGCGAAGCCTTCGACGCCCTGCTGCGCATGCGCATCGCGCCCGGATGGCACACCTACTGGATGAACCCCGGCGACTCCGGGCTGGCCACCAGCCTCGACTGGCGACTGCCTCCGGGCGTCACCGCAGGACCGCTCGCCTGGCCGGTGCCGAAACGTCTGCCGGTCGGTCCACTGATGAACTACGGCTACGAGGCCGAGGTGCTGCTGCCGGTGCGGATCAACGTCCCCGCGGATTTCGCCGGTCCGCTCCTGCAGGTGTCGGCGCAGGCCGACTGGCTGGTCTGCAAGGACGTCTGCATTCCCGAGTCTGCGCCCGTCGGCTTCACCCTGCCGGTCGCGCCGATCGCCGTGCAGCCCGATGCACGCACCGCGCCGCTGTTCGCCGCCGCGCGTGCCGCGCTGCCCGCCACGCTCGCCGGGTGGACGATTGCCGCCCGGGTGACCGGCACGCAGTTGCAGATCGCGCTGCGCGCACCCGACGGCGCAGCGGCACCGGCCGGCGAGGTCTATTTCTTCAATGCGGCCGAAGGCCAGGTCGCGCATGCCGCCGCACAGACCCTAGCGCGCCATCGGGACGGGCTTGTGGTCGAGGTGCCCCTGCAGGCACAGCCGGTGACGCCGGTCGCGCAGATGGAGGGGCTGCTGGTGGCGGCAGCCGGCTTCGGTGCCGGTGGTCCGGTGGCCGCGTCGATCGCGGCCCCGCTCACCTCGACACTGCCAGACCTGGGCCCGCTGCTGGCGACGACCACCGTTCCCGGCGCAGCCGCCGCCGTACCCGCGAAGGTCGAGCGCACGCCGCCGGCAGCGCCACTGGGGTTGCTGCTCGCGCTGCTGCTCGCGCTGGCCGGCGGCGTGGTGCTCAACCTGATGCCCTGCGTTTTTCCGGTGCTGTCGCTGAAGGCGATGGCCATCGTCGGCCAGGCCCGCTCCGACCCGCGTGGCCTGCGCGCCAGCGGCCTGGCATTCGGCGCGGGGGTGCTGCTGTCGTTCTGGGCGCTTGCCGGTACCCTGATCGTGCTGCGCGCCGGTGGCGAGCAGGTCGGCTGGGGGTTCCAGCTGCAGTCGCCGGGGTTCGTGGCGACGATGGCCGTGCTGTTCACGTTGCTCGCGCTCAACCTGGCGGGGGTGTTCGAAATGGGGGCCCGGGTGGCTGCGCTCGCGGGCAGCATGCCGGAGCGCAAGGGCGCGTCCGGTTCCTTCTTCACCGGGGTACTGGCGGTAGCCGTCGCCGCACCCTGCACCGCGCCGTTCATGGGTGCCGCACTGGGCTATGCACTGGCCCAGCCGGCGGCACACGCCCTGGCCGTGTTCGGTGCGCTCGCCGTCGGCATGGCCCTGCCCTACCTGCTCCTGTCCTTCGTGCCGGCACTGGCGCGGCGGCTGCCCAGGCCCGGCCCCTGGATGGTCACCTTCCGCCAGGCGATGGTGTTCCCGCTGCTGGCCACGGTGGCCTGGCTGGCGTGGGTACTCGGCCTGCAGGCGGGCATCGACGCCGTGTTCGGGCTGCTTGCCGGCCTGGTGCTGGTGGCGCTCGCCGCATGGCTGTACGGGCGCTACGTCGTCCCGGCGGCGCGTCCCCGCACGCGGCTCGTGGCCACCAGCGCAAGCCTGGTCATCGCGCTGGCCGGCGGGTACACCGCATGGCCGGCGCAGGGCAGCATGCCGGTCGAGGTCAGCGCCGGCGATGTCACGCGGCAGGGGGGCACCGACGCCTGGCAGCCCTGGTCGGCAGGCCGTGTGGCCGAACTGCGTGCCCAGGGTCGTCCGGTCTTCATCGATTTCACGGCCGCATGGTGCGTGACCTGCCAGGCCAACAAGCAACTGGTACTCGACACCGGCGCGGTACGCCGGGCATTCGCCGAGCACGACGTGGCCACCCTGCGCGCCGACTGGACGCGACGCGATCGCGCGATCAGCGAAGCCCTCGCCGGCTACGGTCGAAGCGGCGTCCCGGTCTACGTCCTCTACCTGCCGGGACAGCCTGCGCCGGTGCTGCTGCCGGAGCTGCTCACCCGCGACATCGTCCTGTCAGCGCTGGCTGCAGCCGGCACTGACACGGCCACTGGCACGCGCCGCGCCCTGCCCTGATCCCGACCCTGACCCTGACCCTGACCCTGACCCTCACCCTCACCCTCACCCTCACGCTCACGCTCACCCACGCCACAACCATCGTCCAGGAGCCTGCACCGATGTCCCCTGCCGGATACCCTCGCCCCGCCCCGATCGAACCGACCGAGCCGGCCCCGCGCGGCCTGCGCCGGCGGCTGCTTGCGCTGGCCACCGCCCTGTCGATGCTCGGCGTTGCCGCCCCGGCGCTGGCACAGCCGTCGATCGCCCGGGTCGGCGACCCCGCTCCATCGTTCACGCTGCCGGCGATCGACGGCCGAACGATCTCGTTGTCCGATTTCAAGGGCCGCTACGTGGTGCTCGAGTGGTGGAACAGCGACTGTTACGCGGTCAACACGCACTACGGAGCCGGTGCCATGCAGTCCGCGCAGCAGCGCGCGCAGAAGGACGGCGTGGTCTGGCTGTCGATCGACTCGACCCACCCCGGACACCCGAGTTTCGTCGATGCCAGGCGCAGCACCGCCATGCTGCGCGAATGGAAGGGCAGGCAGGCCGCGATGCTGCAGGATCCCGACGGCCGGACCGGCCGCGCCTATGGCGCCAACGTCACGCCGCAAACCTACGTGATCGATCCGTCGGGTCGGCTCATCTACGCCGGTGCGATCGACGACCAGCGCGCGATGCGCGACGTGCGCAAGGCACGCAACCTGGCACTGGCGGCGATCGAGGAGGCGCGCTCGGGCAAGCCCGTGTCGCGGCCGCTGACTCAGGCTTATGGGTGAGGCGTCAAGTACGCGGGCTAGTCTGGCCCGCATCATCGAGCAGCGCGCAGGCTTCGCGCAGCGGAGGTTCACGTTCGAGCAGTGAGGCCCAGTCGCGCAGGCGCTTGACTTCCGCCAGCCAGCCCACCGCGCTGACCCAGGTATCGCGCCATCCCTGCGGTTCCAGCGGCAGCGGCAGGCGGAAGTAGCGGGTGGCCCGGCGTCCGCCAGCGACCACGCTGACCAGGAATCCCGGCGTGGGTGCGAGGTGCACGGCGCGCCCGGGACGCGTCGCGCAGAGGCGGATGCCACGCACCGTCGTGGACCGTGCCGCGCGCGTCTGCGGCTTTGCCTGCGCAGCCTCATAAGCCCGGTACACCCGCTGCATGCCACCGAGCACCGCGTCGCGCCGCAGGGCCTGCCGCTGCACCCGGTCGAAGGCAGGCCCGGTCATGCGCAGGCGGCGTTGCGAGCCGGTGCCGGCCCGGCGACCGCGGTCGATCAGCGAGAAGAACTCGTCGTAGACCTGGCCCCCGATCCAACGGACGACCCGGAAACCATACACCCCGCGTGCGGGGTAATCGAGCAGCGTGCAGGACATCGGCGGAATCGATCGGATGGCAGGCAGGATCGCAACACACGGCTGCGGGCCGACTGCGATCGCGCTATGCTGATGCAGGTTCCGTACCACCTTTCCCACGCAACCGCTGGGTTCCCGGGTCTCTGATGGCGAAGACTTGGATCACCGCAGCCGAGGCTGCCCGCCGCCTTGCGCTGTCGATGGCTGCACTCGGCGAGCTTTCAGAGCGCGGCGTGCTGCGCACCCGGCGCGATGTCACCCATGCCGCCAACCGTCCCGCACAGCCCCGGGACACGCTGTTCCGGAACGAAGACATCGCAGCCTTCGCACGGGTGTTCGTGCGCCGCCGCACCGATGAGCGCGTGCAGGACCTGGCGTCCCGGCTGTCAGGCGCCACCAGCGCGTTCGAGCGCAGGAGCATCTTCCTCGCGCTTCTCGCCGACCAGAAGCGGCGCATCGACAACATCCTCGACCTGTCGCACGACGTGATCTGGGAGACCGACGCGGCCGGGTACTTCACCTTCCTCAGCCCGTCTGCGGCTGAGCTGTTCGGCGAGCCGCTGAAGCGGCTGATCGGGCGCTGCCTGTTCGATTTCGAGGCGCGCGAGAAACAGGTTGCCAACCGTCGCTTCCTGGCCAGGCTACGCGCCGAGGGCGAGGTACACGATTTCATCACCGCGATCGTCAACGGCGAGCGCAGCCGCTGGCTCTGCATCAACGCCAGGGCCATCTTCAACGCGGACGGACTGATCGAGAGGATGTGCGGCACCATCCGCGACATCACCGGACAGCATCGCGCCGAACAGCAGTTGCGCGAGCAGGCGGCGCACGACCCGCTGACCGGCCTGTACAACCGGTCCGCGCTGATCGAGCGGCTCGACTCGGAACTGCGTGCGGGACACCAGGGTGCGATGCTGACCATCGACATCGACTACTTCGAGGTCGCGAACGAGGCCCTCGGACCGCGGGAGGGCGACGCGGTGATCCGGGCGCTCGGCGCCGTGCTCGATGCAGCGCTGCGCGCGTCCGACCGCACGACGCTGTTCCACCTGGGCGGGGACCAGTTCGCCGTGATCTGCTGCGACCTGTCGCGCAGGAAGGTGGCCGCGCTGGGCGAGCGACTGCGCGAGGCCATCGGCCGCTACGTCCATCGCGGCGACGCACCGGTCATCATCGGCCGCAGCCATGCCGGTCATGCACGACACCGAGCTGCCGCTGGCGCGCAATCGCCCGGCAGCGACGGGCCTCGGTCGCTCAGCTACACCGCCTCGGCCGGGGTCGTGCGGTTCCCCGCCGATGGCGACACTGCGCTCGAGCTGATGCGGAACACGCGGATCACGATGTCCATGGCCAAGGAAGCCGGCCGCAACCGGCTGGTGTTCTACGACCAGCCGAACGGCCATCGGCTGCGCAGCGCGACGTCCCGCCAGTCGTGGTACCAGCGCATCCAGTCTGCGCTGGCCGAGGACCGCCTGGAGCTTTACGCACAACCGGTGTGCCGCCTCGCCGACGGCGCCCGCGTGCACCAGAAAGTGCTGGTGCGCCTGCGCGAGGGCGAGCGCCTGCTGCAGCCGGCGGAGTTCCTGCACCATGCCGAAGAAAACGGGCTGATCAAGCTGATCGACCAGCGGGTGGTGCAGAAGACGCTGTCGGTGATCGCCTCGCAGCCAGGGCCGGCGCCCAGGTTCTTCGTCAACCTGTCGCGCGTCTCGATCTCCGACCCGGATTGCATGCGCCTGCTGCTCGACGCGCTGCGCCCCGCCCGGCCCGGGCGCACGGCGCTGGTGTTCGAGATCAGCGAGACGGCCGCGCTGTGCAACATCGCCACCGCCCTGCGACTCATGCGCGAGGTGAAGTCGCTGGGCCATGCCTTCGCGCTCGGCGATTTCAGCGCACGCCTCTCGACCTTCGACAGCCTCGGGAAATTCGAGGTCGACTACATCAAGATCGACGGCTGCCGCGTCCGTGACCTGCCCAGGCGTGCCCACTGGCGCGGGCTGGTACGTGCCATCTGCGGGGCCGCACGCGGCCTGGGCAAGCAGGTGGTGGCTGAGTCGATCGAGGACCTGGCCACCTCGCGCATCTTCAACGAAAGCGGCGCACACCTCGGCCAGGGGTTCTTCTTCGGCCATCCGGCTCCGATCGACGTGGCGCTGATGCCGGCCACAGGGCAGACCGTCGGTTCCCGTTGCCTCCGGTAGCGCCCGCCGCAGGGCGCTGCTGCAGCGCGCCCGCGCCGGTGCCTGCCCGATCAGGTCGTGCCTGACAGCCGGCGTCGCGCCAGCCAGTAGGTACCGAGCAGGGTCTTGGTCTCGGTCTGCTCGCCGGCGTCGGCCTGGCGCAGCAGTTCTTCCAGCGGCAGCAGCAGCGTGGACAGGAACTCGCCATCCTCACCGGGATGGCCGACATGCTCGAGACCCGTGGCGAGAAAATAGTCGATGCGCTCATCCGCGTAGCCGACGCACGGATGCACCGTGAACGCGAATGCGAGTTCGCCGGCACGATACCCGGTCTCCTCGAGCAGTTCACGCCGGGCAGTGGCCAGCGAGGACTCGCCGGCATCGATCTTGCCGGCCGGAAACTCGAGCGTCTCGCGCCCGACCGGATAACGCCACTGACGCACCAGCACCACGCGCCCGTCGTCGAGAATCGGCAGGACGATGGCCGCCCCCGGATGCCGGATGTACTCGCGCAGCCCTTCCCGGCCGTCGGGCAGCCGCACGCGATCG
>JBILGF010000159.1:0-7077 GCA_044351195.1 Burkholderiales bacterium | reverse complement strand
GTCGCCACCTTCTACCACCACTTCGACGTGGTGAAGGAAGGGGAGGATGCGCCGCCGAGGCTGACGGTGCGGGTCTGCGATTCGATCAGCTGCGAGCTGGCCGGATCGAAGCGCCTGATCGACGAGCTGAAGGCGACGGTCGGGCACGACGTGCGCGTGCTGCATGCGCCGTGCATCGGGCGCTGCGAAGTGGCGCCGGCGGCCGTCGTGCACCACAACCCGATCGCCCATGCGACGGCCGAATCGGTGCATGCGGCAATCCGCGCGAACGCCGTGCGCTGCCCGGCGCCGGCGGCGATCGACTACGACGCCTACCGGGCTGCCGGCGGCTACCGGCTGCTCACGGAATGCGCCAGCGGTGCGCGCGACATCGAGTCGGTGATCAAGACCATGGAAGACTCCGGGCTGCGCGGCCTCGGCGGCGCCGGCTTCCCGGCCGGGCGCAAGTGGCGCATCGTGCGGGCCGAACCTGCGCGGCGCCTCATGGCCATCAACATCGACGAGGGCGAGCCCGGCACGTTCAAGGATCGCTGGTACCTCGAGCGTGACCCGCACCGCTTCCTCGAAGGCATGCTGATCGCGGCCACCGCCTGCGGCGTCGGCGGCATCTGGATCTACCTGCGCGACGAGTACCATGGCATTCGCGAGATGCTCGAGCGCGAACTGGCGAAGCTGAAGGCCGATCCGCCGTGCGCGCTGCCCGCGATCCACCTGCGACGCGGTGCCGGGGCGTACATCTGCGGAGAAGAGTCGGCAATGATCGAGTCGATCGAAGGCAAGCGGGGCATGCCGCGCCTGCGGCCGCCGTATGTCGCCCAGGTCGGCCTGTTCGGCCAGCCGACGCTCGTGCACAACATGGAGACCCTGTACTGGGTGCGCGACATCGTCGAGAAGGGCGCCGGCTGGTTCGCCGGGCAGGGACGGCACGAGCGCAAGGGCCTGCGTTCGTTCTCGGTGTCGGGCCGGGTGAACAAGCCGGGCGTGCACCTGGCGCCGGCCGGCATCACGGTACGCGAACTCATCGAGGAGTACTGCGGCGGCATGCTGCCGGGCCACGTGTTCTACGGTTACCTGCCCGGTGGCGCGTCCGGGGGCATCCTGCCTGCGTCGCTGGGCGATGTCCCCCTCGATTTCGACACCCTCCATGCGTACGGCTGCTTCATCGGCTCGGCCGCCGTGGTGGTGCTGTCCGACAAGGATCGCGCGGCCGACGCCGCGCGCAACCTGCTGGCCTTCTTCAAGGACGAGTCCTGTGGCCAGTGCACGCCCTGCCGTGTCGGCACCGCCAAGGCGCTCGACCTGCTGCGCCAGCCCACCTGGGATGCGCCCCTGCTCGAGGAGCTGTCGCAGGTGATGGCCGATGCCTCGATCTGCGGGCTGGGCCAGGCGGCACCCAACCCGATCCGTTGCGTGATCAAGTACTTCCCGGAAGAACTTCGATGAACATGATGACAGAGCCGGTCGCCGCGCGCGACGAGGTCGAGTTCACGCTGAACGGCCGCACGGTCGCCGCGTTCGCCGACGAGACGCTGATCGAGGTGGCCGACCGGCTGGGCGTCGAGGTGCCGCGCCTGTGCTACAAGCCCGGCCTGCGTCCGGACGGCAACTGCCGGGCCTGCGTGGTCGAGGTCAAGGGCGAGCGGGTGCTGGCGCCGTCGTGCTGCCGGTCGCCGAAGGCCGGCATGGAAGTCGAGACCGCCAGCCCGCGCGCGCTGCAGTCGCAGAAGATGGTGCTGGAACTGCTGCTGTCGGACATGCCGGCGAAGGCCCATACGCTCGATTCCGAACTCGACCAGTGGGCACGCAAGCTCGACATGGGGCTACCCCGCTTCGCTGCGCGGCCGAAGGTCGCGTCCGACCTGTCGCATCCGGGCATCGCGGTCAACCTCGACGCCTGCATCCAGTGCACCCGCTGCGTGCGCGCCTGCCGGGAAGAGCAGGTCAACGATGTCATCGGCTACGCCTTCCGCGGCGACCATTCGAAGATCGCGTTCGACCTCGACGACCCGATGGGCAACAGCAGTTGCGTGGCCTGCGGCGAATGCGTGCAGGCCTGTCCGACCGGTGCGCTGATGCCGGCGCGCGAAGTCGGCCTGCAGGTGCCGGACAAGCAGGTCCATTCGGTCTGCCCGTTCTGCGGCGTCGGCTGCCAGCTCACCTACAACGTCAAGGACAACCGGATCCTCTCGGTCGACGGGCGCGACGGGCCGGCGAACCATGAACGGCTGTGCGTGAAGGGCCGCTACGGCTTCGACTATGTGCACCACAAGCAGCGCCTGACCACGCCGCTGATCCGCCGCGAAGGCATCGGCAAGCATGCGGATTTCACGATGGATCCCGGCAACCCCTTGTCCGTGTTCCGCGAAGCCACCTGGGAAGAGGCGCTCGACCTCGCGGCATCGAAGCTGAAGTCCATCCGCGACACGTTCGGGCGCAAGTCGCTGGCTGGCTTCGGTTCGGCCAAGGGCACGAACGAAGAGGCCTACCTGTTCCAGAAGCTGGTACGCACCGGCTTTGGCAGCAACAACGTAGACCACTGCACCCGCCTGTGCCATGCGTCTTCCGTGGCTGCGCTGCTCGAAGGGCTGGGCTCGGCTGCCGTGTCGAACCAGGTCAACGACGTGATCCATGCCGACGTGGTGCTGGTGATCGGCGCCAACCCGACGGTGAACCATCCGGTGGCCGCCACCTGGATCAAGAACGCGGTGAAGAACGGCACCCGGCTGATCGTCGCCGACCCGCGCCGCGGCGAGCTCGCGCGCCATGCCACCTGGAACCTCCAGTTCAAGGCCGACACCGACGTCGCCCTGCTCAACGCGATGATGCATGTCATCGTGCACGAGGGGCTGGTCGACGAGGCGTTCATCGCCTCGCGCACGCTCGGCTACGACGCGCTCAGGCAGAACGTAGACGGCTACAGCCCGGAGGCGATGGCGCCGGTGTGCGGCATCGACGCGCAGACCATCCGCGAGGTCGCGCGCGCCTTCGCCACCTCGAAGGGTTCGATGATCCTCTGGGGCATGGGTATCTCGCAGCATGTGCACGGCACCGACAATGCGCGCTGCCTGATCGCGCTGTGCCTGATGACCGGGCAGGTCGGCAAGCCGGGCAGCGGGTTGCATCCGCTGCGTGGACAGAACAACGTCCAGGGCGCGTCCGACTCCGGGCTGATCCCGATGGTCTATCCCGATTACCAGTTCGTCGACGACCCGAAGGCCCAGGCCAAGTTCGAGAAGCTGTGGGGCGTGCCGCTCGATCCGGTGCGCGGCCTGACCGTGGTCGAGATCATGAACGCCGCGCTGCGCAAGGAGATCCGCGGCATGTACGTGATGGGCGAGAACCCGGCGATGTCCGATCCCGACCTGAACCACGCACGCGAGGCCCTGGCCGGGCTCGACTTCCTGCTGGTGCAGGAGATCTTCCTGACCGAGACCGCCTACCTGGCCGATGTCGTGCTGCCTGCCTCCGCCTGGCCGGAGAAGGACGGTACGGTGATCAACACCGACCGCATGGTGCAACTCGGGCGCAAGGCGCTCGACACCCCGGGCGATGCCAGGGAAGACCTGTGGATCATCCAGCAGCTGGCCAAGCGCCTCGGCCTGGGCTGGAACTACGAACACGTGTCGGACGTGTTCAACGAGATGCGCCAGGCGATGCCCAGCATCGCCGGCATCACCTGGGAGCGCCTCGAGGCCGAGAGCTCGGTCACCTATCCCTGCATGGAGGTGGGCGACCCCGGGCAGCCGACGGTGTTCATCGATCGCTTCCCGACGGCGACCGGCAAGGCGAAGTTCGTGCCGGCAGACGTGATACCGGCCGATGAACGCCCGGATGCCGAGTTTCCGATGGTTCTGATCACCGGCCGGCAACTCGAGCACTGGCATACCGGGGCGATGACCCGGCGTGCGTCCGTACTCGACGCGATCGAGCCCGATCCGGTGGCCCTGATGCATCCGCTGGACATCGACGGCTTCGGCGCGAAGCCTGGCGACGTGATCACCGTCGAATCGCGCCGCGGCAAGATCGCGCTGTACGCCCGGGCCGATGACGGCACGCCGCGCGGTGCCGTGTTCATTCCGTTCTGCTACCACGAGGCGGCGGCCAACCTGCTTACCAACGCCGCGCTCGACCCGTTCGGCAAGATCCCGGAGTTCAAATACTGCGCGGTGCGGGTGAAGGCAGGCGGTACGCTCAAGCCTGCGTCGACCTTCGGCGCGGGGCAGGTGATGGCGGGGCAGGTCGAGCCCGCCTGATCGACCCGGCGGGCGCAGTGGCCGGTTGGCGCATCTGCCCGGCCCCGGCGCCGGTCCGGGAATTGACCATGGTCAAGGTTACGCGCGCGGGCTGCGGCCTATAGTCGCGCCGCAGCGTGCGCAGGCCGCGCGTAACCGTATCGAGGGGAACAGCATGTCATCGGATATCGAAATCGCCCAGAAGGCGACCATGCAGCGCATCACCCAGGTCGCCGCGAAGCTCGGCATCGCCGAGGAACACCTCGAGCCCTACGGCCACTACAAGTCGAAGCTGTCGATGGCCTTCGTCGACAGCCTGAAGGACAGGCCGGACGGCAAGCTGATCCTGGTCACCGCGATGAGCCCGACCCCCGCCGGCGAGGGCAAGACCACGACCACGGTCGGGCTCGGTGACGCGCTGAACCACATCGGCAAGAAGGCGATGATCTGCCTGCGCGAGCCGTCCCTCGGGCCGGTGTTCGGCGTCAAGGGCGGCGCGGCGGGCGGCGGCTATGCGCAGGTGGTGCCGATGGAGGACATCAACCTGCACTTCACCGGCGACTTCAATGCGATCGCACTGGCCAACAACCTGCTTTCGGCACTGATCGACAACCACATCGCGCACGGCAACGAGCTGGGCATCGACATCCGGCGCATCACCTGGAAGCGGGTGATGGACATGAACGATCGCGCCCTGCGTGACATCACCGTCGCCCTGGGCGGCACCGCCAACGGCTACCCGCGCGAGGACGGCTTCGACATCGTCGTGGCCTCGGAAGTGATGGCGATCTTCTGCCTGTCGAACTCGGTCCGGGAGCTTAAAGAGCGCCTGGGCAACATCGTGTTCGGCTACACCCGCGACGGCAAGCCGCTGCGTGCGCGCGACCTGAAGGCCCACGGCGCGATGACCGTGCTGCTGAAGGACCAGCTCGCGCCGAACCTGGTGCAGACGCTCGAGAACAACCCGGCATTCATCCACGGCGGTCCGTTCGCCAACATCGCGCACGGCTGCAACACGGTGATCGCCACGAAGACGGCGCTGAAACTGGTCGACTATGTCGTCACCGAGGCTGGCTTCGGGGCCGACCTGGGCGCCGAAAAGTTCCTCGACATCAAGTGCCGCAAGGCCGGCATCATGCCCGATGCGGCGGTGATCGTCGCCACCGTGCGCGCGCTCAAGCACCATGGTGGCGTCGGCAAGGAAGACCTGAACAAGGAGAACCTGCCGGCGCTCGAGAAGGGCCTCGCGAACCTCGAGCGGCACGTGAAGAACGTGAAAGAGGTGTACGGCATCCCCTGCGTGGTCTCGATCAACCGCTTCACCGCCGACACCGACGCCGAGATGGCGCTGCTGTCCGACCGGATCGGAAAGCTGGGCGCCCGGGTGGTGGTTGCGACGCACTGGGCCGATGGCGGCAAGGGTGCAGCAGAGGTGGCGCGCATCGTGGTCGAGCTGTGCGAGCAGCCCTCCAGCCCCACCTTCGTGTACGACGACGCCGACACGCTGTGGGACAAGATGACGAAGATCGCCACCCGTGTGTATGGCGCCTCGGACGTCACCGCCGACACCAAGGTGCGCAACCGCATCAAGGAACTGCAGGACGCCGGCTATGGCCATTACCCGGTCTGCGTGGCCAAGACGCAGTCGTCCTTCTCCACCGATCCCGGCCTGCGCGGGGCGCCGAGCGGGCATGTGGTAAACGTGCGCGAGGTACGGCTTGCGGCAGGCGCCGAGTTCGTGGTGATGGTCTGCGGCGACATCATGACCATGCCCGGGTTGCCGAAGGTACCCTCGGCGGAAAAGATCGATATCACCGACGACGGCAGGGTGGTCGGGCTGTTCTAGGCCACAGGCGGGATATTTCCCGGCTGGCCGGGAGTTCCCGCCTTAGGTATGATCCATTGAAAGCTGGCGTACAGTCCGAGTGGTGGCCGCGATGCGGTGGCAGTGTCCGCCATCCGGCCGCTGTCGCGGGGCTGGCGCAATGAAAGACAGGGCAAACAGGGAGGTGTTCGGTGGAGTTTGGAAGTCCTGAATTCTGGGTAGCGGTCGTTCAGATCATCATCATCGACCTGCTGCTGGGCGGCGACAATGCCGTGGTGATCGCGCTGGCCTGTCGCAACCTGCCCGAGAAGCAACGCAAGCTCGGCATCATGTGGGGTGTGGCCGGTGCGATCACGCTGCGGGTGATCCTGACCATCTTCGCGGTGACGCTGCTGTCCATCCCGTACCTCAAGATCGTCGGTGCGGTGCTGCTCGCCTGGATCGCGATCAAGCTCGTGATGCCCGACGAGGGCGGTGGCGGGCACGAGATCGATGCCAGCGATTCGCTCACTGGTGCGATCAAGACCATCATCATCGCCGACCTGGTGATGAGCCTCGACAACGTGCTGGCGGTGGCAGGGGCGGCCAAGGACAGTTGGGCGCTGATCATCTTCGGCCTGGTGGTCAGCATTCCGATCATCGTCTACTGCAGCACGCTGGTCCTTAAGCTGATGGACCGCTTCCCGTGGATCATCATCCTGGGTGGTGGCCTGCTCGGCTGGATCGCGGCAGGCATGTTCATCCACGACGTGGTGATCCGTGACTGGGTGGCCACCAACTGGCCGTGGGCCGAATACACGATACCGGCAGTCGGTGCTGCAACCGTGATGGCGATCGGCTGGTACCTGGCGCGCTCGGCCGCGGCCTCCCGGTCGACCCGGGTGGCGGAACTCGCGCCGGGGGACAGCAAGCATTGACCGGCGGCACGGCTGGGTTACCCGGCCGTGCCGTTCGCAGGATCCATCGGGTGGGTGACCGACGGATGCTGGAGCAGGATCTTGCAGGGCAGCACGCAGCACG
>JBILGF010000156.1:0-7096 GCA_044351195.1 Burkholderiales bacterium | reverse complement strand
CGCCCCGGCGACATCGTCACCACGATGTCCGGGCAGACCGTCGAGATCCTCAACACCGACGCCGAGGGCCGGCTCGTGCTGTGCGATGCGATGACCTGGTGCGAGCGATTCCAGCCGGCACTGGTGATCGACGTCGCGACACTGACCGGGGCCTGCGTGATCGCACTCGGACACGTGGCATCCGGCCTGTACGCCAACAACGAGTCCCTTGCACGCGATGTACAGCAGGCCGGGGACGCGGCCTGGGATCGCGTCTGGCAGATGCCGCTGTGGGACGATTATCAGGAACAGCTGAAGAGCAATTTCGCCGATTTCGCGAACATCGGCGGCCGGCCGGCCGGCAGTGTCACCGCCGCCTGCTACCTCGCGCGCTTCGCACGCAAGTTCCCGTGGGCGCATCTGGACATCGCAGGCACCGCATGGAAGTCCGGCCGGGACAAGGGCGCGACCGGCCGCCCGGTGCCCCTGCTCACCGAGTTCCTGGTGGCGCGCGCAAGGTCATCCGGTGGCTGAGCCGCGCCGGGGCCCGGGACAGGCCGCATGACCCGGGTCGACTTCTACATCAATGTCGAGGCGCGCGAGCGCACCGCATGCACGATCGCCGCAAAGGCGATCGAGCGCGGCGTACGGTTGTTCGTGCTGACTGCGGACGAAGCGCAGTCCGAGCGCGTCGACCGGCTGATGTGGACGTTCGCCCAGCTCAGCTTCCTGCCCCACGTCCGGGCAGCGCACCCGCTGGCGGCACGCACGCCGGTGATCGTCGACCATTGCTGCGATCCGCTGCCGCACGATCAGGTGCTGCTCAACCTGACCGAGACCCCGCCCGCGGTGTTCAGCCGCTTCGAACGCCTGGTCGAGATCGTCTCGCTCGACGCCGACGACCGCCAGCGCGCACGCACGCGCTGGCGCTTCTATTCCGAGCGGGGTTACGCCCTCGCCTCGCATGACCTGGCCCGGCCGGCGCCGGGCGCATCCGAGCACCGCGCAACACAGGCTTGAGGCAGACCATGGCAGAGCCGCCGTCCACGCCGCCGTTCCCGCCACCGTTGATGCCACCGTTCACGCCAACCCGAGGCCCGGCGTCCGGCCAGACGAGCGACCCTGATCCGCAGGGCACGCCCGCCCCGGCTGGCGACGCCGACGGCAGCGCGCACGACGTGCTCGACAAGCTCGATGCCCTGCTGGGCCGGCACCGCAGCCCGGAAGCGCCGACCGAGCAGCCGCAGGCACCGTCCGGCATCCCGACGCTCGACCAGCCAGTGCACTGGACGTCGCCCGAGGCGATTGCGGAAGAGATCCCGGCCGGACGCCACATCCCGACGCTGACCCGCACGGTCGAACTGCGTGACGCGCCGCCTCCAGAGCCGACGACCCGCCAGGCGCTGCGCGAACACATCGAGTCGCTGCTCGATCCCACCCTCGAAGATCGCCTGTGCGCACGCGCGATGGCCGACCTCGATCGCACCCTGATCGATGCCGAGCACGCCTTCAGGCATGAACTGGCCACCTGGCGCGAGGGCCAGTCGGCCCTGATCCGCGACGAGGTGCGTATCGCGATCGAGCGCGCGGTCGATGAGATGATGGCCGCGCGCACACGGGGCCCCGGCAATCCCTGACCTCGAGTCGCAGCGCCACCCGGCGACATCGGGCCGGCCTTGCCAGCGCCTATAATCGCCGGCCCACGACACTCGCCTGCACGCTCGCACAATCCATGGACATTCCGAAGAGCTTCGACCCGGGCAGCATCGAATCGTTCTGGGGCCCCGAATGGGAACGGCGCGGCTACTTCGCCGCCGGCACCGAAGCGGGCCGTCCGGCGTTCGCGATCCAGCTGCCACCGCCGAACGTGACCGGCATCCTGCACATGGGGCATGCGTTCAACCAGACCATCATGGACGCGCTCACCCGTTACCACCGGATGCGCGGCTTCAACACGCTCTGGCTGCCGGGCACCGACCATGCGGGCATCGCCACCCAGATCGTGGTCGAGCGCCAGCTCGAGGCGAAGGGCCAGTCGCGCCATGCCCTGGGCCGCGAGGCGTTCATCGACCAGGTGTGGGACTGGAAACGCTACTCCGGCGACACCATCATCAACCAGATGAAGCGGCTCGGCGCCTCGGCAGACTTCGAGCGCGAATACTTCACGATGGACGAGTCGCTGTCGACGGTGGTGGTCGACACGTTCGTGCGCCTCTACGAGCAGGGCCTGATCTACCGCGGCAAGCGGCTGGTGAACTGGGACCCGAAGCTCGGCACGGCGGTCTCCGACCTCGAGGTCGAGAGCGAGGAGGAAGACGGCCGGCTGTGGGAGATCCGCTACCCGCTGGCCGATGGGGGCCCGGCCGACGGGCTGGTGGTCGCCACCACGCGGCCCGAGACGATGCTCGGAGACGTGGCCGTCGCCGTGCACCCGGACGATGAACGCTACCGGGCCCTGGTCGGGCGCAGCCTGGTGCTGCCGCTCTCCGGGCGCGAGATCCCGGTGATCGCCGATGCCTATGTCGATCCGGCCTTTGGCACCGGCTGCGTGAAGATCACCCCGGCGCACGACTTCAACGACTTCCAGGTCGGCGAGCGCCACGGGCTGGCGCCGATCGGCATCCTCACCCTCGATGCCAAGGTGAACGACAACGCGCCGCAGAAGTACCGTGGCCTGGACCGCTACGTGGCGCGCAAGGCGGTGCTGGCCGACCTGCGCGAGGCCGGTCTGCTGGTGGGCGAGAAGCCGCACAAGATGATGGTGCCGCGCTGTGCGCGCACCGGCGAGGTGGTCGAGCCGATGCTCACCGACCAGTGGTTCGTCGCGATGGGCAAGCCGGCCCCGGACGGCACGCTGCATCCCGGGCGTTCGATCAGCGCGGTCGCGCGCGATGCGGTGCACGACGGCCAGGTGCGCTTCTTCCCCGAGAACTGGACCAGCACCTACAACCAGTGGCTGGACAACATCCAGGACTGGTGCATCTCGCGCCAGCTCTGGTGGGGCCACCAGATCCCGGCCTGGTACGGGCCTGACGGCCATGTCTACGTCGCGCGCAGCGAGGCCGACGCCCTGGCGCAGGCGCGCGCGCGCGGCAGCGAGGGCCCGCTCACGCGCGACCCGGACGTGCTCGACACCTGGTATTCGTCGGCGCTGGTGTGCTTCTCGACGCTCGGCTGGCCGGATGCAGCCAGGCCTGGCGCAGCGCCGGCGCAGAAGGCGGCCTACGACCTCTACCTGCCCTCGTCGGTGCTGGTCACCGGCTACGAGATCATCTTCTTCTGGGTGGCGCGCATGGTGATGATGACCCTGCACTTCACCGGCCGCATTCCGTTTCGCGACGTCTACATCCACGGCATCGTGCGCGATGCCGAGGGCAAGAAGATGTCGAAGTCCGAAGGCAACACGATCGACCCGGTCGACCTGATCGAGGGCATCGCGATCGAGCCCCTGCTCGAGAAGCGCACGACCGGCCTGCGCCGTCCCGAGACCGCGCCAAAGGTCGCGGCGCGGACGAAGAAAGAGTTCCCCGACGGCATCCCGCCCTACGGTGCCGATGCCCTGCGCTTCACGATGGCCGCCTACGCGACCCTCGGCCGCAACGTCAATTTCGACTTCAAGCGCTGCGAGGGCTATCGCAACTTCTGCAACAAGCTCTGGAATGCCACGCGCTTCGTGCTGATGAACACCGATGGCCAGGACTGCGGGCTGGACGAACAGGCCGCCGTCGTGCTGTCCGAGGCCGACCGCTGGATCATCGGCGAACTGCAGCGGGTGGAGGCCGAGGTCGCGCGCGGCTTCGCCGACTACCGGCTCGACAACGTGTCGCAGGCGATCTACCGTTTCGCCTGGGACGAGTATTGCGACTGGTACGTCGAACTGGCGAAGGTGCAGCTGCAGGACGAAGACCCGGCCGCGCAGCGTGGCACCCGCCGCACGCTGCTGCGGGTGCTCGAGGCCACCCTGCGGCTGGCGCACCCGGTGATCCCGTTCATCACCGAGGCGCTGTGGCAGACGGTGTCGGTGGCCGCGGGCAAGCGGCGCGCGGACGAGACCTCCAGCATCATGGTCCAGCCCTATCCGCAGGCGCAGCCCGAACGCATCGATCCGGCCAGCGACGCTGCGATCGAGCGGCTGAAGGCGCTGGTCAATGCCTGCCGCCAGCTGCGTGGCGAACTGAACCTGTCGCCGGCACAGAAGGTACCGCTGGTGGCCTTCGGCGACGACGACGGCTCGGTCGCCCGCTTCGGCCGTTACCTGGCGCCGCTGGCGCGGCTGTCGGCGGTGACGGTCGCCGACGACACGGCGGCGGGCAGCGGCACCACCGGCGACGACGGTGCGGCCGATGCGCCGGTCGCGGTGGTCGGCACCACGCGGCTGATGCTGAAGGTCGAGGTCGACATCGCCGCCGAGCGCGAACGCCTCGGCAAGGAAGCCGCCAGGCTCGAGAACGAGATCGCCCGGGCGCAGGCCAAGCTCGCCAACGAGAACTTCGTCGCGCGCGCGCCGGCCCAGGTGCTCGAGCAGGAGCGTGCGCGCCTAGCCGGATTCACCGCCACGCTCGACAAGGTGAACGCGCAGCGGGACCGCATGAAGTGACGCCAGGCAGCGCCCGATGATCAGCGGCTTCGGCGCGCTGCGCCACCGGAACTTCCGTACGTTCTTCTACGGACAGAGCCTGGCGCTGATCGGCACCTGGATCCAGGCCACCGCGATGAGCTGGCTGGTGTACCGGCTGTCGGGCTCGGCCTTCCTGCTCGGGCTGACCGGCTTTGCCTCGCAGATCCCGATGCTGCTGCTGTCCCCGTTCGCCGGCGTGCTTTCGGACCGCTTCGACCGGCGCCGGGTGCTGATCGTGATGCAGGTGGTACTGATGATCCACGGCCTCGCGCTGGCCGCGTTCGCCGCACTCGACCTGCTTGTCGCCTGGCATGTCGCGCTTGCGGCGTTGCTGATGGGCAGTGCGATGGCCCTGGAGACCTCGGCCCGACAGTCGTTCGTGCCCGTGCTGGTCGATGACCGCGCCGACCTGCCGAGCGCGCTCGCCTTCGGCGCGTTCATGCAGAACTCGGGCCGGATGATCGGGCCCACCCTGGCCGGATTCATCATCCACCTGGCGAGCGAGGCCGGCTGCTTCCTGGCCAGCGGCCTGTCGAAGATCGCCGTTCTGGCATCGCTGATGCGCATCGACGCGCCACGCAACACACCGAGCGTTCGCCGGCGGTCGATCGCCGGCGAGCTGGCCGACGCCTATCGCTACCAGCGCTCGATCATGCCGCTGCGCGTGCTGTTCAAGCATGTGGCCATCGTCAGCCTGCTGGCTACACCCTACATGGTACTGCTGCCGATCTTCGCAGCCGAGATCTTCGGCGGGGGCGCAGCCACGCTGGGGCTGCTGCTGGGCGCCGCCGGCACCGGCGGCGTGGTCGGCGGGCTGGTCCTGGCCTGGCGCAACCATGTCTTCGGCATGGTGCAGCTGAACCAGCGGGCGACGCTCGCCTGCGGCCTTGCGCTGGTCGCCTTCGCCTTCAGCCCGCTGCTCTGGCTGTCGATGGCGATGCTGTTCATCGTCGGCGGCTGCATCATCACCATCGTCACCTCGACCACCACCATCACGCAGATGATCGTCGACGAGGACAAGCGGGCACGGGTGATGTCGTTCTTCACCATGTCGTTCCTGGGCATGTCGCCGATCGGCGCACTGATCGCCGGGGCGATCGCACAGAACATCGGTGCCGAGGCGGCGATCGCCATCGGCGGTGCCGGGGTCGTGCTCGCCGCGCTCGTGCTCGGCCGCCGCCTGCCCGAGTTCCGGGAACACCTGCGCCCGATCTACCAGCGGCTGGGGCTGTCGCGCAGCCGCTGAGCCGGCACCGGGCGCACGCGGCCTCCGGCCTCAGTGGCCGTAACCCCACAGACGATCGAGATCGAACCGGTGTACCGCCGGGTCGAAGGTGACGCACGTGCGGATCGAGGTCGCCAGCTTCGACGCATCGCGCACCACCGGCTGTGGCAGCGGTTCGTCCATCGGGTTGAGCACGGCGACCACCACCGGCGGCCCGCCGATCGGGTTGTGGGTGATCACCGCGACCTCCCGGTTGGCCAGGCGCACCAGGGTTCCGGGCGGGTGCGCACCGACCATCCGGAACAGGATGCCGGCGAGCATCGGATCGACGCCGCTGCTGCGGCTGCGCAGCATGTCCCGGGCCGCCGCACCGGGCAGTTTCGGCGGACGATGGAACCGCTCGCCGGTCTTCGCGCAGTAGATGTCCGCCAGGGCGATCAGCCGCGCCGGGAGCGCCACCTTCGATGCCGTCAGGCCGCGCGGGTAACCGAGCCCGTCGAGGAATTCATGGTGATCACGCACGGCTTCGAGCCAGGTCTCATCGGTCACCCCGCGTGCGCACAGCCACAGCCGGCTGGCCTCGGGATGCGCCGCGATCTGCGCCCGCTCCTGCAGCGTGATCGGCCCGCTGCGCATGCTCAGCCGGTCCTGCAGCGCCCGCATGCTGGCGTTCATGGTCAGCGCGGCACACAGCAGGGATCGGTGTTCGGCTGCCGCCAGACCGAGCTCGTTGGCGATCAGCTCGCAGATCAGCGCGCTCGCCACGCTGTGGCGCGCACAGTAGGGTGCGCTGCGCGCGAGCGCCACCCAGCCCAGGCAGGCGTGCGTTCCAGCGCCGAGGCCAGCTCGGCCAGCGCAGCGAAGGGCGAGCGGATCTCCGACACGGCCAGGTCGCCGAGGTCTTCCGCCCGGGCGAACAGCCGGCGCGCGTTCAGGCGCGACACCTGCGCCGGATCGGTGAGCGTGGCCCCCCGGGCGAGCAGCAGCACGCCGTAGCGGTCGAACAGATCCCAGGGCAGCGGCTGCCCGAGAAGCTCCGCTTCGATTTCGATCGGCCGCAGCATTGCAGGACGCGTGACGTACCGGTGTAGGACTGATCAGACAGTAACGGCAGGCCGCGGCGAAACTTCAGCACCGGTGCGTCCGCACTGCGCCGGCGCGGCACCGGACAGCCGTTTGGTACGATCGGCCATGTCCCGCGCCTCCGCATCCGCCGCCGCCATCGATGCCCCGCCGATGCCTCCGGTCGAACCGGCCCTGTCCGACTGCTGCGG
>JBILGF010000155.1:0-7141 GCA_044351195.1 Burkholderiales bacterium | reverse complement strand
CCCGCAGCCGGCGAGGCCGGGACGAACGGAAAGGGGCCGGCGTGAAGGCCGGCCCCCCTCTCGCTCAGACGGCCGCGAGCCTCGCCAGCAGGTCTGCGCTTTCCGGGACGGTACCCGGGGCGTAGACATGCGAGTGCCGGATCGTTCCGGTGGCGTCAACGATGAACACCGAACGCGCATCCATGCCGCGTTCCTCGTTGAACACGCCGTAGGCGCGCCCGATACTGCCGTGCGGCCAGTAGTCGGACAGCAGTGGAAACGGCAGGCCGCCCAGCGATTCCGCCCAGGCCTTCAGGCTCGGGACGGGGTCGGCACTGATCTGCAGGATTTCCGCATCGAGTGCCTGGAATTGTGCGTAGTTCTCACGGAACCCGCTCACTTGATTCTTTCACCCGCCGGTGAAGGCAAACGGCAGGAAGGTCACCACGGCGCGCCGGCCGCGGAAGCTGGCGAGCGTGAGCGTGGCACCGGTATTCGATGCGAGCGAGAAATCCGGCGCGGCTGTGCCGGGTTGAAGAGCGGCCATGGACGAGTCTCCTTGGGCGGGTCGCGGTGCGGGAACATGCACCGTGCCGCCATCGTAGCGCAGTCCGCGACCGGTGGGCGCAGGCCGGCGCCCACCGTCACCCACCGGCCCCCGCGCGGGTCAGGCGCCGCCTTCGGGCATCGCCAGGCCGAGCTTGCGCTCGACGGCGCGCACATAGGCCAGGTGCGCGAGCGCGATGTCCTGGCTGGCCATGCCCTGGGTGACGATCAGCGCGCGCTGCTGCGGATCGGTGCGCCCGGGATGCCTGCCGCCGACGACCTCGGCCACCGTCGCATCGACCCAGCCCGGACCTTCCTCGCCGAACAGTTCGAGCAGTTCCTTCTGCAGCTGCTCGCGGCTGTCGACGATGAACAGGTCGGCCTGCTCGGCGTAGTCGCGGCCCGGTTCGGCGGTATCCAGCGTGGCCACCACCGCGCCCGGGGCGATCCATGCCGCCCCGATCAGGGCCTTGCCGCTGTTGGTCGCGGTGAGCACGAGGTCGGCGCCGTCGACGGCGGCCTGGATGCTGTCCATCGCGCGTGCTGGCACCTTGTAATGGGACTCGGCGCGCTGCGCGAGCGCCTCGCGCGTGTGCGGCCGGCGCGACACCACGCGCACCTCGCGCAGGTTGAAGAGTTTCGAGTAGTACTCGAGCGCGGTGGTCGCCAGGTTGCCGGCACCGACCAGCGCCAGCACCCCGGCGTCGGGCAGCGCCAGCTTGCGCGCGGCCATCACGATCGAGGCGACAGTGCGTTGCGCATAGCTCCAGGTCTCGTCGACGAAGGCGAGCGTGCGCGAGGACTGGGTATCGACCACCACCACGTAGCGGGTGGCGTTGTGCGAATTCTCTTCGGTGGACAGGTGCGCGACCACCCGGAAGCCGGCGATCGCCAGCGGATCGAGGATGCAGGCCTTCAGGTGGTAGTGGTTCTCGTGCACGTCGCGCATGTTCATGTTGCGCGGCGACGGCCAGCGGATCTTTCCTTCCGCGTCCCAGGCGACGACACGTTCGATCTGCTCGATCACGTCCTGCGAGGTGAGCAGCGACTGGCACTGGCTCGAGGTGAGGTAGATGGGCGGCGTCTGCATGGCGGGGCTCCGGCGGCATGGGGTTCCAGGGCCGAAGTCTACCTTCAAGGAACGGGCGACATGCTATCTTCCCGTGATCACGATTGCGGACCGCGTGCGGCTGCGCGTGCTCCCCGCGGCACAGGAGATCCACCACCATGCGGCGAGGACGGATCGGCATCCGCTTCGAAGGATTCGAAAGCCTGGCGCAGGCGCAGGCGCTGGCGCGCGATGCAGAGGCGGCCGGCGCATCCAGCATCTGGATGAGTCAGCACCTGGGTGGGCGCGACGCACCGACGCTCGCCGCGATCATCGCCGCGGGCACGCAGCGCATCCGTGTCGTGCCGTCCAACTTGTCGCCGTTCATCGCGCATCCGACGACGGTTGCGATGATGCTCGCCACGCTGTCGGAGTTCGCCCCGGGAAGGGTGGCGGCGTCCATCGGCATCGGCAATCCGCTCGACCTGTCGCAGTCGGGTGCACGGGTCGAACAGGCGGAGGACGCCGTCTGCGACTTCGTCGGCGCGCTCGACCGGCTGTTCACGCGCGAGCCGGTCGCGTTCTCCGGCCGTACCTTCTCGCTCGACGGCGCAAAGCTGAACGTCGCCGCGGGCGTCGCGATCCCGGTCTACATCACCTGCCTCGAACCGAAGATGGCGCGCCGCGCCGGGGCGACGTCGGCCTCGCTGCAGTTGTCGGCAGGGTTCTCGCCGGCATTCGCCGGTGCCTGCGTCGAGGCCTTCGACGGCGGGGCGTCGGACGCCGGAGTCGATGCCTCGGCACGGCCACGTGCCTGCTTCGCCTATTTCGGCACCGACCAGCGCGAGTCCTTCGAGGGTGTGCGGCGCAAGCTGGCCTACCTGTTCCGCAACCGGTTGATGGCGGAGAACATCCGGTTGTCCGGGTTGTCCGTGGACCAGCCGGCGATCATCGAGTGCATCGCGCGGCGCGATCTCGATGCGGCGGCTAGGCGGGTGCCTGACGCCGCAGTCGAGGCCTTTGCGGTGACCGGAAACCTGCCGGCCTGCGTGGCCACGGTGCGGCGTTTCTTCGATGCCGGCATCGACGAGCTCCTCGTCAACGTCGGTGCCACGGAAGCGGAACGTACCGCCGCGTTCGAGCTCGTCTCGGCGGTCAATGCGGCACCGGCAGCGCTGCCGGACCCGAGGCCGTCCTGATCGCGGACGTCCTCGCCTCAGGCGGTCCTGACCCTGAGCACGGCAGCCGCCTGGTCGCGCATGCCCGTGCGCACGTTGCCGGCCAGCGCGACCGCCGGCCCGGCCGAGAGCATGCGCTCGAACAGCCGCCGCACCTTCGCCGCGGTGACCGAGGCGATGCGGTCGAGCCACTCCTCGTGGCTGCGCGTGCGGCCGAGCGCGAACAGGTCGAGCGCTGCATCTTCCAGCCGGCGGCCGCCGCGCTCGAGCGTGCGCAGCCGCGCCACCTGCACCTGGTTGCGTGCGCGGCGCAGTTCGGCTGCATCGATGCGCGTTGCATGTGCGTCGAGCAGGTTGGCCAGCTCCACCAGCAGGGCGTCGACGTTTGCCGGAGAGGTCGAGGCCTCGATCATGAACTGCCCCCAGCTGTCCATCACGTCGGCGGAACAGTCGGCGTGGTAGACCAGCCCCATTCGTTCACGCAGCCGGTGCAGCAGCGGCGAACTCATGCCTTCTCCCAGTACCGCGGCCGCGACGCGTGCCACCGGGTCGTCCGCGCGCAGCGACGGGATCGGGAACCCGACCACCAGATGGGTCTGGCTGCTGCCCACGACGCGGCGGGCACGCAAGCCGCCGGTGAACTCGGGGATGGCTATCGTGTTCGGCTCGCCGCGCGGCATGGTCTCGAATGCGGCAGCCATCGCGGCGGTCGCAGCCGCAACGTCGATGTCGCCGATGACGGCTGCCACCACGTTGCTGCCGGAATACTGCCGCGCCACGTGTGCGACCAGGTCGGCACGCGTGAAACGGGCGATCGTACGCGCGGTGCCGATCACCGGGCGGGCCACCGGATGCCGGCCGAAGCTCGCCTCGTCGAACAGCCGGTAGGCGATGGAGACCGGATCGTCCTGGTCGTCGGCCAGTTCGGCCAGGATGACGGCGCGCTCGCGGTCGAGTTCTGCCTCGGGATAGGTGGCATGGCGCACGATGTCGCCGAGCATCCCGATCATCGTGGCCGTATCGTGCGGCATGCCGTACATGTGATAGGCGGTGTGATCCTTGTCGGTATGGGCGTTCACGTCTGCACCGAGCCGTTCCGCATCGAGGTTGATCCGGCGCGCATCGCGCGTGGGCGTGCCCTTGAAGGCCATGTGCTCGATCACATGGCTGATGCCGTTGTCGCGCGCAGCCTCGTGGGCGCTGCCGGAGCGCACGAACACGCTGACCGAGGCGGTGTGCAGCTGGGGCGCATGGATGGCGAGCAGGCGTACGCCGTTGGCGAGCGTGGCGAAGGGAAGGGCGGAAGCGGCGTTTCGGGCGGTTCTGATCGGCGGGGTCCTCGCGAAGGGCCCCGATGCTATCGCAGGGCGCGGCGGGATGCGCGCCCATGCGGTTGTCTGCAGCATGGCGGCCCTCACCGGCGCGCGACGGGCCGGCCGATGCCGTGTCTGCCACCGCTAAAGTTCGAGGCCGCGTTGCCGATAGCTTTCGATCAGGTGCGCCGGGTGTCGGTGCGGCCGAATCAGCATGAGGGAAGACAATGACGCGTTCGGGAAAGATCGTGGCCATCGCGCTCGGCAGCATTGCGGTCCTTGCCGCCGGTTGGACGGGCGCAGGCATGTATGCGGGGCGAGTGGCTGCCGACCAGATGCGCACCTTCGCGAGCGGCACGCCAATGGGCCCGGGCGTGACGATCGCAGCGGCTCGTCACGAGACCGGCCTGTTCGAATCCGGTGGCCGGTTCGAAGTGCGCTTCGATGAGCATTGCGATCCGTCGCCTGCCGACGGCGCGAACTTCGCGTTGCAGGTCGAGTACCGTCTGTCGCACAGGGCGCTGCCCGGTTCGATGATGCGTTTCGAGTGGACGATGACGCCGGCCGGCGAGGCTGGCGCCATGCTGTCGAAGGTGACCGATGGCGCGCTGAGGCTCGAGGGGCAGGGCACCGTGTCCTACGCCCGCGCGCTGGCCTCCACCCTCGCCATGCCCGAGATCGTGCTGGGCAGTGGCGCGCAGGCCCTGCGCATCTCCCCGGGCAATGGCCGGTTCACGCTGGCCGGTGGCGCGCTGGGCATCCAGTGGAAGACCGATCGCATCGCGGGCCGCGGCGCCGGCAAGGCGCTGGAGGTGACCAACCTCGGCATCGAAGCAGACCTGCAGGATGCGGCGCGTGGCACCGGCAGCATGACGCTGAGCGTCGAGCGGGTCGGCACCGGCTTCGGAACCGTGGAAGGCTTCCGGCTGGTGAGCGCGGCGGTCGCGCGCGGCGATCGCACCGACGTGACGATCAACCCGAGCCTGCGTTCGCTGACTGCGCCGGGCCAGAAGGCGAGCGACCTTTCGATGGAAGTGTCGGTGCGCGACATGCACACGGCCAGCCTCGAGACCATCCAGCGCATCTCCAGGGAGTCGTGCAGCTTCCGTCTGCTCAAGCCCGAGGAAGCGCGGCAGTTGCGCGTCGCCGTTCGAACCTTGCTGACCAGCGGGCTCGCCCTGGGTGTCGACAGCATCAGGGGCACGATCGGCGAGGGCAGCCTCGAAGGCTTCCTCAAGGTTGAGCTGAAGAAAGCCGCGCCGGCACCGGCCGCGGTGGCCGAGGCCGATGCCGTGGCGGTCGACCTGTCCAGGCTGCTGTCATCCAGGGGCGAGATCATGCTCAAGGGTAACGCGGTCACGGCGCAGCAGCGCGAGATGGCCGTGGGCATGGGCATCGCCAGCGCGCAGCCGGGCGGATTGAAGGCGGCCTTCGACTATGCCGACGGTATCCTCAAGGTAAACGGCCGCGTGTTCGATGCCGGCCCCCTGCAGGTTGCGTTGTCTGCGGCGGATCGTCGGCTCAATACCTTCCTGGGCGTGGCACTGCCGGTCGAGCGTGCGCCGGCCGGCGCTTTGCAGCCGGCCGAGCCGGCCCCGATGGCTGATGAGGCACCTCCGCCGGCGGCTCCGCCGAATGTTTCACCGGGCATGGCGCCGAATGTGCTGCCGAATGTGCTGCCTGCTGCGCCGCCGGCTTCGCTGCGATAATGGGGGCGCAGGCCATCACGATCCCGCCCTGAAGGAGACAAGCGCCCCATGCCCTCTGCCGCCGCCCGACGCCTCCAACGCCTCCAACGCCCCGGACGCCCCCGACCTCCACTGCGCCCCGGACGCCGCTTGCCGGCCATCGCTGCACTGCTCGCCGCGACAGGGGTCGCACTGTCCGCTGTCGGCGATGCCTCGGCCCAGTCCTTTCCCGACCGCCCGCTGCGCATCGTCGTCCCCTACGGACCCGGCGGCGGTACCGACAACCTCATGCGGGTGATCGCTCCGGCTGCCGGGGCCAGCCTCGGTCAGTCGGTGGTGATCGACAACCGACCCGGTGGTGCATCGATCATCGGTACCGAGATCGTCGTCAAGGCCGTTCCCGATGGCCACACGCTGCTGGCCACGGACAGCGCCGTGCTGGTCAATCCGGGCCTGTTCAAGGCGAAGATGCCATTCGATACGGTCAAGGCGCTGACTGCGGTCACCATGCTCGCCTCCGCGCCGGTGGTGCTGGTCACGCATCCCGGCGTCCCGGCGAAGAATCTCGGGGAACTGCTCGCACTGGCCCGCGCAAAGCCGGGCACCCTGAACTACGCCTCCGGCGGTCTTGGCGCATCGACCCACCTCGCCGGCGAACTGATGAAACTGGTGGCGGGCGTGGATATCGTGCACATCCCCTACAAGGGCACCGGGCCGGCGATGAGCGACCTGCTCGGCGGCCATGTGAACATGCAGTTCTCCGGGATCAGCAGCGCCCGACCGCACACCGACGCCGGCCGCCTGCGTGCGCTGGCCGTGACCGGCCGGCAACGCAATCCCGCGCTGCGCGAGGTGCCCACCTTTGACGAATCCGGCGTCAAGGGCGTCGATGCCGATACCTACTGGGGACTGTACGCACCCTCGGGCGTGTCTTCGCCAGTGCTGGCTGCGCTCAGCCGCGCCTTTGGCGGTGCGATGCGCAGTGCGGCCTTAGCCGAACGCCTTGCCGACCTCGGCTTCATTCCGATCTCCAGCACCCCGGAAGAAGGCACGCGTCAGATGCGCGCGATGATCGTCCGCTGGGCCGAGGTGGTCGACAGGGCGAAGATCCGGGTGGAGTGATCTTCGGGACTGGCGGGTTCGGGACCGGACACGCACGCGTCATCCGTCGGCCGGGCAGCGGGTGGTGTTGCGGGAGAATGTCGCCCCGGGCTGGGGAAGCCGTGCCCCGGGAGGTCGTAACTGAACAGACACGGGCCCGTCATGTTCGCGCTTTAGCCTTCGTGGGCTTTGGCATCCCACCCACGGAGAACCCATGTCCGCTTCCAGCCTGCCGCCGTCCACGTCTGCTCTGCCGTCCACGCCCGTCTCGATCGAGACGACTACCCG
>JBILGF010000154.1:0-7142 GCA_044351195.1 Burkholderiales bacterium | reverse complement strand
CTCTGCATACTCGGCGCTGTAGCCGCGCGCCAGCATGCCGGCGAGCAGCCTGTCGCGGAACGGCTCCAGTCCACCCTTGCGCCGCCAGGCCGCCATCGCGCGGCGTACCCGGTCAGCCTCGCCGGCGCTGAAGCCGGCGGCCACCACCACCAGCTGCATCACCTGCTCCTGGAAGATCGAGATGCCGAGCGTGCGCTCGAGCACGCCCTTCACCGCCTCGGAGGGATAGGTGACCGGCTCCAGGCCCTGCCGGCGGCGCAGGTAGGGATGCACCATGCCACCCTGGATCGGACCCGGGCGCACGATCGCCACCTCGATCACCAGGTCGTAGAAGCATTTGGGCTTCAACCGCGGCAGCATCGTCATCTGCGCGCGCGACTCGATCTGGAACACCCCGATGGTGTCGGCGCGCTGGATCATCGCGTAGGTCTGCGCGTCCTCGGCCGGGATGTCCTGCAGGCGCCAGCGGTTGGGCGCGGAGAAGCCGGAGCCGGGACGAGCAACCCGATACGCATCCAGCGCATCCAGAGTCCGCCGCACCGCGGTCAGCATGCCGAGTGCGAGCACATCGACCTTCAGCAGCCCGAGGGCATCGAGGTCGTCCTTGTCCCACTGGATCACGGTGCGGCCGTCCATCGCTGCGTTCTCGACCGGTACCAGCCGGGTCAGCCGGTCACGCGCGATCACGAAGCCGCCGCTGTGCTGCGACAGGTGGCGCGGGAAGCCGATCAACTGGTGCGCGAAGTCGACAACCTGTACCACGAGCGGATTGGATGGATCGAAGCCGGCCTCGACCAGGCGCTCGTCCTGCACCTGCTTTCCGTCCCACCAGGCGATCGTCTTTGCCAGCCGGTCGACCTGGTCGAGCGACAGCCCGAATGCCTTTCCGACATCGCGCAGCGCCGATCGCGGCCGATAGGTGGCGAGTGCTGCGGTGAGCGCGGCACGGTCGCGGCCGTACTTGCGGTAGATGTACTGCATCACCTCTTCGCGCCGCTCGTGCTCGAAGTCGACGTCGATGTCCGGCGGCTCGTTGCGCTCCTTCGAGATGAAGCGCTCGAACAGCACCTGCATCCGGCCCGGGTCGACCTCGGTCACGCCCAGCGCATAGCAGACTGCGGAATTCGCGGCGGACCCACGTCCCTGGCACAGGATGCCGCGGCCGCGCGCAAAGCGCACGATGTCGTGCACGGTCAGGAAATAGGCCTCGTAGCGCAGTTGCGCGATCAGCGCGAGTTCATGCTCGATCAGCTTGAGCACGGGCCCGGGCGTGGCCTCGGGATAGCGTTCGCCGAGCCCCTCGAACGTCAGCCGGCGCAGCCAGCTTGCTGCCGTCTCGCCGTCGGGCACCAGTTCGCGCGGATACTCGTAGCGCAACTCGTCGAGCGAGAAGGTGCAGCGCCCGGCGATCTCGACCGACTGCAGCAGCAGCTCGGGCGGGTACAGCCGGGCGAGCCGGGCGATCGGGCGCAGGCAGCGCTCCGCGTTGGCCAGCACGCGCAAACCGAGCTCGGCCAGCGGCAGGCCGGCGCGGATCGCAGTCAGCACGTCGTGCAACGGTTTGCGATCGCGCCGGTGCATCTGCACCCCGCCACAGGCCACCAATGGCAGTCTGATACCACTCCGGCCTGCGGCCTCGAGACCGGGGCCGGACCCGGCCGCCAGTTGCCGTGCGCGCTCGAGTACTGCGCCATCGTCCGGCCCCTGCGCCAGAACCACGCCGATCCAGCATGTACCGGGAAACGCCGCACCGATCATCGCCACCGATTCGCTGCCCTCGGTCGCACCCGACACCGGGGCCGGTACGATGATCGCCAGGCAATGCGGCACACCGTGCGCGAGGTCGGCCAGCTGCAGGCGATAACGGCCCTTGGCCATACGGCCACGGGCCAGGCTGATCAGCTCGCAGAGATTGCCGTAGCCCTCACGGTCGCAGGCCAGCAGCAGGATACGCTCGATCGACGGGCAGTCGGCGATCGCGAACTGTGATCCGATGACCAGGTGCAACCCGCAGTCCTTCGCGGCCAGGTGCGCACGCACCACGCCGGACACCGAACACTCGTCGGCGATCGCCAGCGCGCGATAACCGAGCGCCGAAGCCTGGGCGACCAGTTCCTCCGGATGCGAAGCCCCCCGCAGGAAAGTGAAGTTGGAGAGCGCGTCGAGTTCCGCGCAGGCAGGCAGCATGAAGGTCTGGTGGCCATCATGCAAACAGGCCGTGCAGATACCAGCGCGAGGGATCGACCGGCTCGCGGTAGATCCAGCAGGTCTCTCCGGCCCGGTTGCGCGCGACATAGTAGTCGCGGGCCACGGCACGTCCGTCCCACCAGCCGGCCTCGATACGCTCGGGACCACTGACCAGATCGAGCGGCCCCTGATACTGGGGTCGGGCATCGGCACAGACCAGCATGCGCGAACGCTCGAGCAGGAATACCGGGCGCTCGCGGCGCGGCCATGTCGTGGCGGCTGGCGCTGCCGGCTCCGATGCTGATGCCGATGCTGTTACCGATGCCGATGCACCGGCAGCCGCGCCCGGAGCCGGGCGCAACCGCGGCGGCCGGCTATCGGTGCGACGCCAGGCCTGCTCTGGCCGGTGGTCGTCGCGCAGCGCAATCGAGAACAGTGCGCCGGGCTCCAGGCGCGAGGACAGCCGCTCGGTCAGTTCGTGCCAGGACTGCGCACGGCGGGTGGCATCGGGCAGGAAGGTGGTGCTGTGTTCGCCGAAGCCATGCAGCGTGTCGACATGGATCGCCACCGCACTGATCGTCGCCTTCAGTTCGAGGCGGCCGAGACGCTCGCGTACCAGCCGCTGCCAGCGGGCCCGGGCGCGCTCCGGCGCCGGTGAACCCAGGGTGACACGGGTCGGTGCCGAACGACCATGCTCGAGTTCGAGCACCAGTTGCAGCGCCCCCGCACCACGGGCGCGCAGGAAACCTTCCATCTCGGCCAGCATGCGGGTGACCGGGATGTCGAGCAGCGCGGTGTCGATCACGTCGAACGGCAGGTCGATGCGCGAGGAGAACCGGTCAGGCAGGGTGAAGCAGGGACGCGGGTCAGCCGCACGGCCCAGCGCGCGGTCGAGGTCGGACTGTGCACCAGCCCCGAATCGGCGGCGGAAACCTTCGCGCGGCAGTGCCAGCGCCTCGCGGATACGGTGGATGCCCAGCACCGCCAGCGCATCGAGCCGTTCGCGTGGCCAGTCGAACAGGGCCAGCGGCAGTTCGCCGAGGCGCGCCGGCAGATCGGCTGCTTCGAGGCAGGCGCGCACCCCGGCCTGTTCATGGCCACCGCGGGCCAGCAGCCAGGCACCCAGTGGCGTCGGCGCGACCCCGAGCGAGGCCCGATAGCCGAGCTCGGCCAGCCCGGTGCGCAACTGGCCAAGCAGCCGCGCCAGCCCGCCGAACAGCTTCAGGCTGGCGGCGACCTCGAGCAGCACGCCCGAACGTTCGAGTACCACCGACGGCGTGAACTGCGCGGCCCACCCGGCGATCTGCCGGATCGCGCGTGTCTCGCGCGTCTCGTCGCGACGCAACGTGACCAGGCCTGCAGCCAGCGCGCAGGCCGCAGCCACGGTCATGCCCGGATGCACGCCGGCGGCGCATGCCCGGGGATTGGCCGACAGCACGAACGGCCGGTTGTCGGGGCCATCGCTGACCGCCAGCGGCAGGTCGACGATCAGCGCGGTGGCGGCATTGCCCGGCTGCACCCGGTTGACCACTTCGAGCGGCAGGTCGGGCAGATAGAGCGCAATCCAGAGCATCGTCGAATCCTCGGTCGCAGCCGGGCATCCGGCCGGCCGTTGCAGTCGCATCAGCGCGACGGATTGAAATCACGTTCGCGGGTCAGCCGAGCCGCAACGGCGCGCACCGCCGACATCGACCGGGCGAGCCGCCCTGGGGCGGCCGTGGTGGCAGCCGTGGTGGCGACCGGCATGCCGGCCGGCGCACACCCGGAAGGCACGCCCGCCAGATAAGGCACCGGCAGGCGGCGCGGCGCGACAGCCACCGTCTTCGGCTGGGCCAGCCCGCGCCGCTTGATCAGGGTCACTTGCAACCTGCCCTGTGCGCTCATCGACAGCGACAACCGCAGCGCGGCCGGCGTCGACAGCGTAGCGGTACCACTGGCCGAGAACACGATGCCAAGCCCGCCACCCGCCGCCGCAGCCAGTTGCAACCGGCGCAGTCGCTGGTAACGCTGTGCACTGTCGGTGCCACAGACCGGCCGCGCCCAGATCAGCACTGCACCGGCCGCCCCTGAACGCAGCGCCTGCTCGGCCGCCCAGAGCGCATCTTCCTCGGTCTTCGGGCGCACCACGACCAGCAGGTCGAGGTCGATGCCGGCTTCAGTCAGCGCAGGGGCGTACGGCAGGTGTGGCGGATCGATCAGCAGCAGTCCGCGGCCGCGCCAGTCGGTGGCCCGGGTCAGGTAGCGCAAGGCTGGCAGCAGCAACGACACCTCGCCTGCACCGCAGGTATCGCACAGCACTTCGGTGAGCGCGCCGACCGGCCAGCCACTGCCCGGGATCTCGGCGTCGAGCCCGGCGAAGCCGGTCGGGATGCCCGGCACGATGCCCGGTGGCAACTCACCACCGCGAAATACCGACGGCACCGCGGCCAGCGATATCCGGGCACCGCCGGCTGCAGGCATGAAGCCCTCGCCGGCGCGTCCGGGCAGGGCTGCGGATACGGATACGGATACGCCAGGCCGCGCCGGGAAGGCGACGGCAGGTGCGGCGGGATGGAACGACGCGAACGCGGAAGCAGGCATGGGGACAGTCGAGGCAGTCGGACAGCAGCGGAAGGAGTACCGTATTTTTATACGGTATCCATGGAATCTGCAACTGTTTCCTTGTGCATCCACCTGCCCACCCCGTGCAGCGGGCTCATCGGCAGTCCGGTGCTGTCGCAGCGTCGGTCCCGGAGTCCTGCAGCACAGCCTGCGCCCCGCCGCGGACCGGATGCTGCTGCATGCTGCGCCCCTACTCCATCTCCACCGGCAGCCAGTCCGCCACCCGCGCGAACACCCCCAGCCGCCGGCGCACGTCGGTGTAGTCGCGCTCACCGCGCACGATCTTCGCCACCGCCCCCCAGAACCGCGGGCTGCGCGTCGGCAGTGCATAACAGGCATGCGGCAACCACAGGTAGATGTGCGCCCAGCGCCGGGCATCGATCAGGGTCGGCATCAGCAGCGTGTCGATCCGGTGCTCGTAGTCGAGCTCGCCCCGAGCGCCCTGCAGCTGATGGTCGACGATTGCCTGCGCGGCGATCTGCCCGCTGCGCACCGCCCAGTGGATACCCTCCCCGGTGAACGCCTCGACCAGCCCGGCGGCATCGCCCGCGAGCAGCGCCCGGCCGCGCTGTATCGGCGCCCCTGCCGGGCGCAGCGGCAGCACGAAGCCGACGGTGCGCAGCACGCGTATCGACCCGGGCAGCTGGCAGGCCAGATGACGCCGGCCGTAGTCCTTCAGCTGCTTCGCCGGACGCGAACTCGTCGAGAAGCAGCCGACGCCGACGTTCAGGTGGTCCGCCTTCGGGAATACCCAGCCGTAGGACCCGTACAGCGTACCGATATCCAGCGCCATCCGGTCGTGCCAGTGGTCCATCGTCTTCGCGTCTGCGACGATGTCCTGCTCGGTCGCCGGCAGCAGGTGGCGCTCCTGCATCAGCCCGAGCGAACGCGCAACTGGCCCGGCCGCGCCATCGGCACCGACGAGGTAGTCGGCCTCGAATGTGTCCTGCGCAGTGCGTACGGTGACGCCGCGCGCATCGGCCTCGACCGACTTTACCGGCAGGCCGTCCTTCAGCTCGACCTGCCCGGTTGCCAGTGCACGTTCGACCAGCCAGGCATCGAAGCGGCTGCGCTGGAACATGTGCACCAGCGGTTCGCGCCCCGGCATCGTGGTGGAGGCCTTCAGCCGCCAGTGCAGTTCGACGGTGCCGATGGTGCGTTCGGCCATCGGCGCGAGGTCGACGCCGAGCGCCTGCGCGACCTTCCAGGTGACACCGCCGCCGCAGGTCTTGGCGCGCGGCAGCCGCTCGCGTTCCAGCAGCAGCGTGCGCCGGCCAGCCCGGCCGAGCGCTTCGGCGGCCACTGCACCGGCCGGCCCGGTGCCGACGACGATCGCGTCGTAACGGACGGTCATGGTTGCTCCCTGCCCTCGGCCAGCAGCACGAACGAGACCAGCCAGTGGGTTGCCACATAGTCGCCGCCAAGTGCCGCCGCGAGCGAGGCCTGGCGGTGTGCATCGATCGCGCGCGCGACCGGCCCGGCCAGTTCGCCGGGCAGCCCTCGCAGCAGGGCCTGCCAGCACCAGGCCCGCGACAGGTTGAGCCCGTGCAGGTGCACCAGGCGCGCATCGGTTGCATCGCCGACCGCCACCGGCAGCAACCAGTGGACGAGCGCATCGGCCGATGGCGTGAACGCATGCCACCAGTGGGCGAAGTCGCGGCCGTCGAGCAGCCGGTGCATCAGCAGGGCCTCGACCAGCCCGGCGGACAGGAAGTCCTCGCCGCCGGGCTCGTAGGCAGCGGGATAGCGCCGGTCGCGTCCGTACCAGCGATGTGCAGCCTCGACGATCGCCCGCTGCAGCACCGGATGCATGCAGGTTCGCGCATGGTCGAGGGCGAGCACGCAGGCAAAGGCCGTATTCGAGTGGGTGCCCGTGCGCACCGGATGGCCGAGCCTGGGCAGGAAGTCGGCCATCGCCTGCGCGATGCGCAGGGCCAGCGGCTGGAGCGTGTCGTGCCAGCATCGAGACCGGACCTGCAGGTCCCTCGGCAGCGAAGCATCGGCTGCGAGCCGTTGCAGTTCCGCCTGCAGCGCCAGCAGCCAGCCCCAGCCGTAGGGCCGCTCGAACGAACGGTAGGCGGGCTGGTCGAACAGCCGCGCCTCGGCGGCGACCGCCGGAGCGGTGAAGGACGCATCGAAGCGGGCCTGGATCGCATCGACCTGCGCCGGCGCGAGCCGCTCGCGATGCAGACGCAGCAGGCGCAGCAGGCTCCAGTGCATGTGCACGCAGGAATGCCAGTCGTAGCTGGTGTGGAACAGCGGATGCCGTTCGCGCGGCAACATGAAGTCGCGTTCCGATTGCAGGAGAACCTCTGGCTGGTACGGCCATTCGCGCGCGAGGCTGTCCAGCGCCA
>JBILGF010000153.1:0-7155 GCA_044351195.1 Burkholderiales bacterium | reverse complement strand
ATTTGGCGAGCGGCTGAGGGCGCTCGGCATCGACCTGGTGGGCGGCGATCGCCAGGTGCTCGACAAATGGCGCGCTGATGAACAGCGCCGTATCCGCGAAGTGGTGAAGATGGCCGGGGCGAAACAGTAGCCGTCGGCCGCGCGTTCGAGGGTCGGTCGTCGTGCAGTCACTGGCCTTCGTCCGCCCTCGATCAGCGGCAACCGTTGAACCCGTCGATCAGCGATTGCGGTTTCGCCCCAGCCAGATCGTGCCGGCCAGGCCGGCGAACATGGCGCACAGGATCAACCGCATCATCGGGAGCGGCGCGTCCGGCGTGCCTTCGGTCGGCCATTGGGAATACGCCATCCAGGCCCAGTAGAGGGCGAAGGCGAGGCTGGTGGCGGCTGCGATCTGCGGTCGGGTCATCGTTCCATGCGCATGCGTCGGGACGGCTGGAGAGTGACCGAGCGGCGCCTGCTTCGCAAGACCCTTGCCGAACGGCGGCCGATCGGCGATAAAAGAAGCCCGATCCTGCTTGTCCGAACGAGGAATTCCCGATGGCTGTCATCGAATCAAAGCTGGCCGGCATGGGACTGTCGCTTCCGCCCGTGCACCCCTACCCGAGCCCCAACCGCACGGCCGCGGTGCGGGTCGGCAACCTGCTGTTCCTGTCCGGCCATGGTACCGGCCGGCAGGAGATGGCACTCGGCATCCGGCAGTACGGCAAGGTCGGCGCAGATGTCAGCGAGGCCGAGGCACAACTGTGCGCGAAATCGGTCGCACTGGCGATGATGGCGTCGATCAAGGCCGAGGTCGGCGATCTCGACAAGGTACGCCGTGTCATCCGGCTGTACGGCATGGTGAACAGCGCGCCCGGCTACGATCGCCAGTTCGCAGTGATCGACGGCGCTTCCGACCTCTTCTACGAACTCTGGGGGCCGGAGTTCGGGCGCCACGCTCGGGCGGCGGTGGGCATCGCCGAACTGCCGCGCGGGGCTGTACTCGAGATCATGGGCGAGTTCGAACTGCACGCCGAGTGATCCATCATCGCAGGAGGGGCGTGATGCCTGTCATGGTTCAAGCGTATCCGGTCGTTTCCGTCTCCCGCGCGGCGCGCATGCGGGCGCGGCGCGACGCCCTGCCGCTGGCGGTGTTGTTGCCCGTGCTGGCGCTTTCGGCCCTGCCTGTCCTGGCGCCACCGGCCGCGGCGCAGGCCTATCCGTCCCGGCCGGTGCGCCTGCTCGTCGGCTATCCGCCCGGCGGCCCGACCGACCTTGCCGCCCGCCTTGCCGGGCAGCAACTGTCCGAGGCACTCGGGCAGTCGTTCATCATCGACAACCGCCCGGGCGCCGGTGGCACCCTGGCCATGGGCCTGCTTGCGCAATCGACGCCGGACGGATACGCGCTGGGCCTCGGGTCCAATGGCGAACTCGCGATCTCGCCGCACCTGCGTGCATCGCTGCCCTACGATCCGTTGAAGAGCTTCATCCCGATCAGCCGTATCGGCGCGAGCCAGCTGGTGCTGCTGGTGAATCCCGCGGTGCCGGCGAGGTCGGTGAAGGACCTGCTCGCACTTGCGCGGGCAAAGCCGGGCAGCGTCAATTTTGCGTCCTCGGGCAATGGGTCCACCGCCCACCTGTCGTCGGAACTGCTCAGGCACATGGCCGGCGTCGATCTCGTCCACGTGCCCTACAAGGGTGCGGCGCCTGCGATGTCCGACCTGATGGGCGGGCAGGTGCAGATGCTGATCACCGGGTTCTCCGGCGCGGTGCCGTTCATCAAGTCGGGCAAGCTGCGCGGGCTCGGTTCGACCGGCGCGAAGCGGCTGCTGGCGATGCCGGAGCTGCCCACGATCGCCGAGACCGTGCCGGGCTACGAGGTCTCGTCCTGGTATGGCGTGCTGGCGCCGGCGCGCACGCCGTCGCCGGTGATCGCGGTCCTGCATCGCGAACTGGCGGCGATGGTGAAGAAGCCCGAGGTGGCCGAGAGACTGGTCGCGCTGGGCATCGAGGCCGAAGGCACGTCTCCCGCGCAGTTCGCGGCGCAGATCGCCGACGAGATCGCGAAGTGGGGCCGGGTGGTCAAGGTCGCCGGGGTGAAGGTCGAATAGCCGGCAGCACTTCGCTCGCGCGCAGCCGGTAGCCACGCACCCGCTCAACCGCTCAACCGCTCACCCGCGCCACGGACACAGGTCATGAGTCCGTCGGCAGCGGGGCGGCACCGCGAGGCGGCACCGCCCCGCCGAGCCGCCTCGCGCGAGGCGGCAGCAGGCTACTGCGGCTTCAGCCCGATCTCGGGCAGCAGCCCCCGATAAAGTTTGTATTCGGCCTCCCACTGGGCGGCGAATTTTTCGGGCGTGGTGTCGATCGCCGGGTCGCCGCCGTAGCGGGCGAACTGCGTCGCGGTCTCGGGAGCCTTCAGCACGGCGACGATCTCGGCGTGCAGCCGCTTCACGAGCGCCGCGGGCATCCCGCGCGGGCCAAGCACGCCGATCATCGTGTCGACCTCGGCGTTCTTCAGGCCGATCTCCGACACCGTGGGCACGTCGGGCAGCCCGGCGAAGCGCTTCAGGCTGGTGACCGCCATCGCGCGCAGCGGGCTGTCATTCACCATCGGCAGTGCGGCGGGCGAGATGAACATCAGGTAGTGAACCCGGCTCGCGCGCATCTCGGTGACCACGTCGGCCACCGACTTGAAGGGCACGTGCACCGCCTTGATGCCCGCGGCACGATTGAAGACCTCGGGCGTCAGGTGGGCTGCGCTTCCCGAACCGATCGATGCGAAGTTGAGCTGGCCAGGACGCGCGCGGGCATATTCGACGAACTCGCGCGCGCTCTTCACCGGAACACCGGGAGCGACGACCAGCACGCTGGTGATCGAGGCGAGCAGCGCGATCGGCACGAAATCCTTCACCGGATCGTAGGGCGGCTTCAGCTGCAGCAGCGGTGCGACGAGGGTCGATGTCGATGCGATGCCGATGGTGTAGCCGTCCGGCGCGGACGCGGCGACGATGCCCGAGCCGATCAGGCTCCCTGCACCCGCCCGGTTGTCGACGACCACCTGCTGCTTCAGGGCTTCACTCATCGCCCTTGCCACCACCCGTCCCATGTTGTCCATGCCGGTGGCCGGCGAGCCGGGCACCACCATGCGGATCGGCCGCACCGGGAAGTTGGCCTGGGCAACGACATGCCCCGCGGCCATGAGTCCGGCAGCCAGGCATGCCACCTGCGCGAGCCGCTGTACGCTGTCTGTCTGCTTCATGTCTGTTCTCCTCCGTTGATGGCCGTGACCCGGTGCTCGTCGGCACCTGCGGACCGGCCGCTGTTCCACTGCAGAAAGCGGGGCATCGGCTGCCCCTGATCGAAAGCCCACGGGACGATAGAGTAATGGCGCGTGAAGCGCAATCGGCTGCAGCGGCCATGCATGCGGCCATGCAGCCGCCACGTCCCCATGGTCAGCGGCCGTGCGCACCGCAGCCACCCACCGCAGCCACGCGCCGCAGTCAAGTGTCGCAGCCAAGTTGACGACGCAATCCAGCGCGCACGATACTCCGCGTCTTTCCAACCAACGATGCGAACCGCCCATGACCCAGGCCGCAGACACCGTCGTCACCGAACACTTCCTGCTCGAGAAGGACGTCGACGTCCCGATGCGCGACGGGGCCCGCCTCAAGGCCGATGTCTTTCGCCCGAAAGACGGCGGCAAGGTGCCGGCACTGCTCAACTTCGGCCCCTACCAGAAAGACAAGCCGTGGACGCCTCCGGCAAACCTCGAGGAGAAGCCCAATCAGTGGATGAACTGGGAAACAGTGAACCCCGAGTGGTGGGTGCCGCGCGGCTATGCATCCGTGCGCGTGGACGCACGCGGGTCGGGCAAGTCGCCCGGGCAGTACGACCCGTGGTCGCGTGCCGAGTCCGTCGATTTCCATGACGCGATCGAATGGGCGGCCGCGCAACCGTGGTGCAACGGCAATGTCGGCCTGTCCGGCATCTCGTACTACGCGATCAACCAGTGGTTCGCCGCCAACCAGCAGCCGCCGTCGCTGAAGGCGATGATCCCCTGGGAGGGCTTCGCCGACATCTACCGCGATGCCCTCTACCACGGCGGCATCCTGTCTATCTTCATGACCAACTGGTTCACTGCGCACCTGCTGCACCACACGCTCGGGCGTGCGTCGCATATCCATCCCGATACCTGGCAGAAGAACACGCTGCACTTCTGGCTGACCAACAACCTGGACAGCGGCGCGTTCTACGGCGCCCAGGCACGCTGGGAGGACATCAAGGTGCCGTTCCTGTCGGTGGGCAACTGGACCGGCATGGGCCTGCACCTGCGCGGCAACACCGAGGCCTACATGCGCTCGAAGGCGCCGCACCGCAAGCTGCGCATGCAGGGCGGCACCCACGTGCATCCGTACTATTCGGAAGACGGCCGCAACGACCAGCTGCGCTTCTTCGACTACTGGCTCAAGGGCGTGCAGAACGGCGTGATGGACGAGCCGCCGGTCAAGCTGGCCATTCGCAGGGGCGCGGACACGTACGACTGGCGCCTCGAGAACGAGTGGCCGCTGGCACGTACCCAGTGGACGAAGATGTACTTCGACCTCGCTCAGCCGTCGGTGGACGACGTGCCGCTGAGCGGCACCCTGGTCGAGCGCAACCCGGAGAAGACCAGCGAGTACACCTACGCGGCGACCGGATTCGGCTCCATGGGCTCCGCCTCGGCGGCATCCGCGCAGGTGATGGGCGGCGGCATCAAGCCCGGCATGGGCGTGGCCCTGGTCACGCCGCCGATGCCGGAAGACATGGAAGTCACCGGGCCGCTGGCCGCCACGCTGTGGGTGTCGAGCACCACCGAGGACATGGACCTGTTCCTGACCGTGCGCCATTTCGATGCCGACGGCAACGAGATCATGGAGACCGGCCAGCAGGGCACGCCGGTGCCCGTAGCCAAGGGCTGGCTGCGCGTGTCGCACCGGGAACTCGACCCCGAACTGACGCTGCCGTACCGGCCCTACCACCGGCACAAGCGCCGGCTGTTCCTGACCCCGGGCGAGGTCGTGCAGGTGCAGGTCGAGATCTGGCCGACGTCGATGGTGTTCGCGAAAGGCCACCGCCTGCGCCTGGACGTGCAACCGCGCGACGGGGTGGGCAGCCAGTCGTACATGCACTACCACGCCGACTACAACACGGGGACCAACACGATCTACTCGGGGGGTGACAGGGAGTCGTTCCTGCTGCTGCCGGTAATCCCGCGGGGCCGCTGAGGCCGTTGTTCGATCGAAGCCGTGCGACTGGCCCTGCAAGGGGTGGGCTACTTCGCCCGGCTTCGGAAAACGTCTGGTCCGGCGTTTCGAACAGACCAGCCTGCCATCGGCCTCGACCTCGAAGACGCCGCCACTCGACTTGACCAGCGATGGTCTCGCGCCGAAGTCGCGCTCCAGTTCCGCCGCCAGACTGGTGGCACGCGCCTCGTATCCTCAGGCGCCGCAGTATGTGATCTGGATGTCCATCCGTTCGCGCTTCCCTGGTATCACCCTGCGTCGAATGCATCCGCGCGCCCGTCGGGCAGCGCGACTTTCGCGTGCCCGGCCTCGCCTGCCAGCGCGCGGATGACATCTGCGGTGACCGGGATGCCGCTGATCGAACGCTGCGCGGCCGTGCGCGCCTCGGGCTCACCCGGGATCAGGATCTCGTCGCAGCCCTCGGCGCGCGGCATGGCCTTTGCCCGTTCGACCATCTCGTCCATCCGGTCCCGGTACTGCTGCATCGGCATGAACAGGTCGGGGCGGAATGCGATGAACAGGTGCCCGACATCCTGCGGGCCGGAGAAATCGAAGTAAAGGCTTTTCACGCCAGCCGCGAACGCCGACCCTGTGAGCACGCCGGAGAAGATGTCCATCATGAACGCGATCGCGGACCCCTTCACGCCGCCGAACGGCAGCAGCACGCCTTCGAAGGCGGCCTGTGCATCGGTGGTCGGTCGTCCTTCGTTGTCGAGCGCGAGGCCGAACGGGATCGGCTCGCCGCGGCTGGCAGCGAGGCGGATCTTGCCGCGTGCGATCACGGTCATCGCCAGGTCGAGAACATAGTCGCCGCGCCTGCCGCCGGGTGCGCCGACAGCCAGCGGCGCGGCACCGTGGAAGTTGGTGCGTCCACCCCAAGCGGGCATCGCCGGTGACGAGTTGGTGAACGCCATCGACACCATGCCAGCCTCGATCGCCTGCATCACGTACAGCGCGGCCATGCCATAGTGGGTGCTGCGGCGGATGCCCACCATGCCGATGCCGGTCGTGCGTGCGATCGCGATCGCCTCGTCCATCGCGCGGTGGCCGACCACGAAGCCGATGCCATCGTCGCCATCGATCGAGGCTACCGCTGCGGCTGGGCGCTCGATGGTCAGCACCGGTGTCGGGTTGATCGCCTTCGCGCGCAGCCGCTTGCAGTAGATCGGGATGCGTGCGACGCCGTGCGAAGCCAGCCCGCGCAGGTCCGCCGCCACCAGATCGCGGGCGACCGTGCGTGCGTCCTCCTCGGGCAGGCCGTGCGCGGCGAACACGCTGGCGCCGAAGGCGACCAGCTCGTCCGTGCTGAAGTATCGTGTGCCGCCATCCGTCCTGTCGTGGCTCGTGCGCTCGGTCATGTCCAGCCTGGGGTGTGCCTCGGTAGTGGGAGCGCAGTTTGCATTTGCACGCGCGGAAATACAAACTCGCCTCGAACACGAACCATGTCACCGCGCACGCAACCGAGAGGGAACAGCCATGTTCGAAGGCTTTCGCGAAATGATGGTGCCGACCAGCGATCCGGACTGCCGGATCAAGCTGCGTGTCGGCGGCCAGGGACCGGCGGTGCTGCTGCTGCACGGAAACCCGCTCACCCATGTCACCTGGCACCAGATCGCACCGCGACTGGCCGACCGCTACACCGTCGTCTGCGCAGACCTGCGCGGCTATGGCGACAGCGACAAGCCGCGCGGCCTGCCCGACCACAGCAACTACTCGTTCCGCCGGATGGGGCAGGACATGGTCGACGTGATGAAGGCGCTGGGCTTCGACGAGTTCATGGTCGCGGGCCACGACCGCGGCGCGCGCACCGCGCACCGGATGGCGCTCGACCACCCGGAGAAGGTGAAGAAGTTCGCCAGCATCGAGATCATCCCGACCCACTGGCAGCTCA
>JBILGF010000151.1:0-7182 GCA_044351195.1 Burkholderiales bacterium | reverse complement strand
GCCGCCGCCGCTGCCGCCGCCGCCATTGCCGCCGCCATTGCCAGTCCGGCCAGCCGGAGCTGCACCGGCGCCCGCGGGGCGCGGGCCCTGCCGCCCGCGCGACGGCGGAAACTCGCTGCGCCGCCCATCGGTCTTCGGCGCGCGGTCGTCCGCCTCGCCGGCCGGCTTCGGCTTGCCGGGTTCGAAGCCGGCGACCACCCGTTGCTCGATGCGGCGGCCCATCAGCTTCTCGATGTCCTGCAGCAGCGGGCGGTCTTCCCCGCTGACCAGCGAGATCGCCTCGCCGCTGGCGCCGGCGCGGCCGGTGCGGCCGATCCGGTGGACATAGTCTTCGGACACGTTCGGCAGGTCGAAGTTGACCACGTGCGGCAGCATCTCGATGTCCAGCCCGCGCGCCGCGATGTCGGTGGCGACGAGCACGCGCAGCGAGTTGTCCTTGAACTGTGCCAGCGCGCGCGTGCGCGCCCCCTGGCTCTTGTTGCCGTGGATGGCCGCAGACTCGATGCCGTCGCGCTCGAGCAGTTCCGCCAGCCGGTTCGCACCATGCTTGGTCTTGGTGAACACCAGCACCTGGAACCAGTTCTTCTCCTTGATCAGGTGCGACAGCAGCGCGCGCTTGCGCTCCTTGTCGACCGGATGCACGACCTGGGTGACCAGTTCGGCCGGCGTGTTGCGGCGGGCGACTTCCACCGTGGCCGGGTCGTGCAGGTATTCGCGCGAGAGCGTGCGGATCTCGTCGGAGAAGGTCGCCGAGAACAGCAGGTTCTGGCGCTGCCTGGGCAGCACCGCCAGGATGCGCTTGATGTCGCGGATGAACCCCATGTCGAGCATGCGGTCGGCTTCGTCGAGCACCAGGATCTCGATCGACTTGAGGTCGACCGTCTTCTGCTGCACATGGTCGAGCAGCCGGCCGGGCGTTGCCACCACGATGTCGACGCCGCGGCGCAGTTCGGCGATCTGCGGGTTGATGCCGACACCACCGAAGATCACGGTGGAGCGCAGCTTCAGGTACTTGCCGTAGGTGGTGACGCTCTCTTCCACCTGGGCGGCGAGTTCGCGCGTCGGCGTGAGGATCAGGCAGCGGGGCGCCGTGCCGTTGCGTGCGCGCGAGGAGAGCAGTTGCAGCAGCGGCAGCGTGAAGCCGGCAGTCTTGCCGGTGCCGGTCTGCGCCGCGCCGAGCAGGTCGCGGCCGGCGAGGACCACCGGGATGGCCTGCAACTGGATCGGCGTCGCTTCGGTATAGCCCTGGTCGGCGATGGCGCGCAGCAGTTCGGGGACCAGCCCGAGGTCATTGAAGGATGTACTGATGTGAATCTCCTGAATGCATCGGCCCGCGAAGGGTGTTCCTTCGTACCGGTTCAGGACGACAGCGTTTCGGAATGAACCTTCCGCCGGGACCGCTGCGCGGCAGCGAGCGGGGCTCGGTGACGGCAGGCGTTGCACGCCGGATCGGGACTGGCATCCGCGGCAGGGCCCGGGGGAGGGCAGACGGGGCGGGCGCAACCGGAACATGGCGCACGTCGTCTGCCCGCAGGATACCTTATCCGGGCGGCCGGCGCCGTCGCCGGTGTCGCTTCAGCTGGAGCGTTCGGCCAGGAACTCGCCGAGGATGCGCCCGGTGTGCGAGCCCGCATCGAGCGCCACGATCTCCGGCGGTGCCTGGGCAACGACTTGCCCGCCGCCGTCGCCGCCCTCCGGCCCGAGGTCGATGATCCAGTCGGCCTCGGCCCAGACATCGAGGTTGTGCTCGATCACCACGACCGTGTTGCCGGCATCGACCAGCCGGTGCAGCACGCGGATCAGCTTCTCGACGTCGGCCATGTGCAGGCCGACGGTCGGCTCGTCCAGCACGTACAGGGTGTGGGCCTCCGTGCCGGCCCGGCCGGGGCGCCGTGCCGCGTCGCGCACGTCCCCGACGCGGGCTTTCGCCAGTTCGGTCACCAGCTTGATCCGTTGCGCCTCGCCGCCCGACAGGGTCGGGCTGGCCTGGCCGAGCGTGAGGTAGCCGAGGCCGACGTTCTCCAGCAGTTCGAGCGGCGCGCGGATCGATGGGTGGGCCGCGAAGTATTCGACCGCCTGCTCGACGTTCATCTGCAGCACGTCGCCGATCGAGCGGTCCTTGAAGGTCACCGACAGCGTCGCCGGGTTGAAGCGCAGGCCGTGGCAGCTCTCGCAGGGCACCTTCACGTCGGGCAGGAAGCTCATCTCGACGCGCTGCACGCCGGCACCTTCACAGGTCGGGCAGCGGCCGTCGCCGGTGTTGAACGAGAAGCGTGCCGGGGCGTAACCGCGCATGCGGGCCTCGTTCGTCTCGGCGAACAGGCGGCGGATGGCGTCCCAGAAGCCGATGTAGGTCGCCGGACAGGAACGGGGCGTCTTGCCGATCGGGGTCTGGTCGACCTCGAGTACCCGGCCCACCTGCTCGGCACCGTCGATCGCGCGTACGCCTTCCCATGACGGCTGGCGGTGCTCACGCCGCGCCGACACCGCCGCCGACAGGTTGGCCAGCAGCACCTCGCGCGCCAGGGTCGACTTGCCGCTGCCCGAGACCCCCGTGACCACCGTCAGCCGGCCGAGCGGGAAGCGGGCGTCGACCTGCTGCAGGCTGTGACGGTGCGCGCCGAGCACCCGTACCGAAGGCGTATCCGCGTCCACCGGCCGCCGCGGCGACACCGGGTGGCGCAAGGGCTCGTTCAGGAAGCGGCCGGTGATGGAGGTCGGGGAGGCGCACAGTTCGTCGGCCGTGCCCTGGGCGACCACCTGGCCGCCGCGCACGCCCGCGCCGGGACCGAGGTCGATCACATGGTCGGCGCGGCGGATCGTCTCCTCGTCGTGCTCGACCACCAGCAGCGTGTTGCCCTTGCCGGCCAGCCGTTGCAGCATGTCGAGCAGCACCCGGTTGTCGCGCGGGTGCAGGCCGATGGTCGGCTCGTCCAGCACGTAGCACACGCCCTGCAGGTTGGAACCGAGCTGCGCGGCGAGCCGGATGCGCTGTGCCTCGCCGCCGGACAGCGTCGGCGAGGCACGGGCCAGGCCGAGGTAGCCGAGCCCGACGTCGCGCAGGAAAGCCAGCCGGGAGCGGATCTCGGAGAGCACGTCGCGCGCGATCTCGCCTTCGCGGGCATCGAGCACCAGCGCATCGAACATCCGCGCCAGCGCATCGACCGAACCGGTGGTCGTCGCCGAGATCGAGCGCCCGCGGAAGCGGACGTTGCGCGCGATCGGGTTCAATCGTTCGCCAGCGCAGTCGTGGCACGCATCGAGTTCGCCGCTGCCGGCCTGCTCGTCCAGGAAGCTGTCCAGGCGCCGGTCTTCAGTCTCCAGGCTCGCGTCATCGTCCTGCCTGTAGTGGCGGAAGGCCACGCCGGTGCCGAGGCAGCCCTCGCACCAGCCATGCTTCGAGTTGAACGAGAACAGCCGCGGGTCGAGTTCGGCGAAGCTCGTGCCGCAGCACGGGCAGGCGCGGCGCACCGAGAACGACCGGGTCGACAGCAGGGCGCTCTTCTGCCCGGCGCGCATTGCGCCGTCCAGGGCATCGAGGTCGGCCATCACGTGCACCACCCCCTTGCCCTGGTCGAGGCCGGCCTGCAGCAGCGCGCGCAGCTTCGTCTCGTTCTCGGGCAGCACGCGGATGTCCGCGATCGGCAGTTCGATCGTGTGCTCCTTGAAGCGGTCGAGCCGCTTCCACGGCCGCGTGGTGACGAACTGGCCGTCGACCAGCAGGTGTCCGTGGCCGCGCGCCGAGGCCCATGCGGCGAGATCGGTGTAGATGCCCTTGCGGTTGACCACCAGCGGCGCGAGCACGCCGATGCTCTGGCCCCGGTAGTCGCGCATCACCTGGGCCGCGACTGCGTCGAAGCTCTGCGGCTCGATCGCGACGTTGCAGTCCGGGCAGTACTGCGTGCCCAGCTTCATGAACATCAGGCGCAGGAAGTGGTAGATCTCGGTCATCGTCGCCACGGTGCTCTTGCGGCCGCCACGGCTGGTGCGCTGTTCGATCGCTACCGTCGGCGGGATGCCGAACACGCCATCGACCTCGGGCTTGGCCGCCGGCTGCACGAACTGGCGCGCGTAGGCGTTCAGCGATTCGAGGTAGCGCCGCTGACCCTCGCCGAACACGATGTCGAAGGCGAGCGTCGACTTGCCGGAGCCGGAGACGCCGGTGACCACGGTGAAGCGGTCGCGCGGGATCTCGACATGCACCTGCTTCAGGTTGTGCTCGCGTGCGTTGTGCACGACGATCGAGTGGCGGGCGCGCTCGCGGTAGCCGGCCTCGAGGCCATCGGGTTCCTGCGCCACGATCGTGCGCGACGGATGGAAGCGCTGCAGGTCGCTGAACGAGGCTTCGTATTCGACCAGGGCACGGCCGGTATGCGACCCGGCGTTGGCCGAGATGGCTGCCGGCGTGCCGACCGCGACCACTTCGCCGCCGCCGTCGCCGCCCTCGGGCCCGAGGTCGATGACCCAGTCAGCTGCACGGATCACGTCGAGGTTGTGCTCGATGACCAGCAGCGAATGGCCAGCCTCGATCAGCCGCCGGAACGCGACCAGCAGCTTCGCGATGTCGTCGAAGTGCAGGCCGGTGGTCGGCTCGTCGAACAGGAACAGCTTGCCGCGCCCGTCCCTGGGTGCCGCGTAGCGGTTGTCGCGCTTCGCCGCTTCGGCGAGGTGCCCCGCGAGCTTCAGGCGCTGCGCCTCGCCGCCGGACAGCGTTGGTACCGGCTGACCCAGCCTCAGGTAGTCGAGGCCGACCTCGGCCAGGGGCTGCAGTGCCGCCACCAGGTCGCGTTCGCCGGCGAACACCGCCAGCGCCCCGGACACGGTGAGGTCGAGCACGTCGGCGATCGAGCGGCCGTCGAGGGTCACTTCGAGCGTCTCCGCGCGGTAGCGCGTGCCGTCGCAGTCGGGGCAACGCAGGTAGACGTCGGACAGGAACTGCATCTCGACGAACTCGAAGCCGGTACCGCCGCAGGTCGGGCAGCGCCCGTTGCCCGAGTTGAAGCTGAAGGTGCCAGCGGTGTAGCCGCGTTCCTTCGCCAGGGGCAGCTTCGAGAACAGCGTGCGGATCGCATCGAAGGCCCCGACATAGCTCGCCGGGTTGGATCGCGTCGTACGGCCGATCTGCGTCTGGTCGACCATCACCACGTCTTCCAGGCGCTCCGCGCCTTCGAGCGAATCGAACGCGCCGGGTGTTTCCGTCGGACGCCCGAAATGGCGCAGCAGCGCCGGATGCAGCACGTTGTCGATCAGCGTCGACTTGCCCGAGCCAGATACGCCGGTCACGGTCACCAGGCAGCCGAGCGGGATCGCGACATCGACCTTCTTCAGGTTGTGTTCCGAGGCACCGCGCAGCACGAGCGTGGGCAGGGCGGCGATCTCGGCGTGCGGACGGCCCAGTTGCCCGGCGTCGGCACGGCGCCGGCCCGACAGATAGAGTGCGGTCAGCGTGCCCGAGTCCATCATCTCGACCGGCGTGCCGTGAAAGACGATGTTGCCTCCCTGCTCGCCCGGGCCGGGCCCGATGTCGAGGATGCGGTCGGCGCCGAACATGATCTGCGGGTCGTGCTCGACCACGACCAGCGTGTTGCCCGCGGCGCGCAGCCGCTGCATCACCGCGATCACCTGCTGCATGTCGCGCGGGTGCAGGCCGATCGACGGCTCGTCGAGCACGAACAGCGTGTTGACGAGAGAGGTGCCCAGGGCGGTGCAGAGGTTGATGCGCTGCACCTCGCCGCCGGACAGCGTGCGCGACTGGCGGTCCAGCGTGAGATAGGCGAGGCCGACCTGGCACAGGTAGCCGACGCGCGCGCGGATGTCCCCGAGCAGCTGCTCGGTCGCCTGGTCGAGGGGGGCCAGCAATTGCAGCCGGTCGAAGAAGGTGCGCAGGCGTTCGGCCGGCAGCAGCATCATGTCGTGCACGGTGAGGCCGGGCAGGGCCTGCAGCGTTGCTTCATCGTAGCGCGCCGCATGCGGGCGGAAGCGCGCGGTGCCAGCCAATGTAGCGTCCGCATCCTCGCGCGAGCCCAGGCGCCAGTCGAGCGCGTCGGGGCGCAGCCGCGCGCCGTCACAATCGGTGCACGGGGTATACGCGCGGTAGCGCGACAGCAGCACCCGAACATGCATCTTGTAGCTCTTGGTCTCGAGCCAGTCGAAGAAGCGCTTCGCGCCGTACCAGGTGCCGGGGAAGGACTTGTTCCAGCTCTTCCACTGGGGTTCGCCGTCGATCACCCAGTGCCGGTTGGCCTCGCCCAGGTCGCGCCAGGGCACGTCGATGGGGATGCCGCGCTTCTGCGCGTACTCGATCAGTTCCTTCTGCGATTCGCTGAAGCTCTTCGACTGCCAGGGCTTGACCGCGCCCTGGCGCAGCGTCTTCGATTCGTCCGGCACGACCAGCCCGTAGTCGACGCCGATCACCCGTCCGAAGCCGCGGCAGGTCTCGCAGGCACCGACCGGCGAATTGAACGAGAACAGGCTCGGGGTCGGATCGGCGTAACGCAGGTCGCAGTGCGCGCAATGCAGGTCGGAGGAGAAGCGCCAGACCGTAGCAGTGGAGGTGGCCGCAGGCGAGGCTGGCGCGTTGCCCGCCGCGTCACTGTTGCCCCCCGCAGATGATTCTTCCAGCACGCGGACGTCCACCCGGCCCTGGCCTACGCGCAGCGCGGCCTCGAGTGCCTCGACCACGCGCGCCTTCTCGGCGTTGCCGAAGCGGAAGCGATCCTGCACGACGGTGAATCGCTTGGCACCTTCGGGCTCGATGCGCGTGTAACCCTGCCGCTCGAGCATCGCCCGTACTTCGTCCGGCTTGAAGTTGTCCGGCACCGGGACCGGGAAGGTGATCGCCAGCCGCGGGTCGCCAGCCGCCGGCGCCCGCTCGGCCAGCGCGGCGAAGATCGAATCGGCCGAGTCGCGCCGCACCGGCTGCCCGCAGCAGCGGCAGTACAGCCGTGCCGCCCGCGCGAACAGCAGCTTCAGGTGGTCGTTCAACTCGGTCATCGTGCCTACGGTCGAGCGCGAAGTGCGGACCGGGTTCACCTGGTCGATCGCGATCGCCGGCGGGATCCCGTCGATGCGGTCGACCTGCGGCTTGTCCATCCGGTCGAGGAACTGGCGTGCGTAGGGCGAGAACGTCTCGACGTAGCGGCGCTGGCCTTCGGCGTACAGCGTGTCGAACACCAGCGATGA
>JBILGF010000147.1:0-7210 GCA_044351195.1 Burkholderiales bacterium | reverse complement strand
GCACGGATATCGTCCAGCCGGCTGTTGGTGCACGAGCCGATGAACACCCGGTCGACCGGCAGGCCGTCCATCGCCTGCCCCGGCTTCAGGCCCATGTAGGACAGCGCGGACTCGACGGCGCGCCGCGCATCGCCGGACAGTGCGGCCGGGTCGGGCACATGGCCGGTGATCGGCAGCCCCTGCCCGGGACTCGTACCCCAGGTCACCATCGGCGCCAGCGCGCCGGCATCGACCTGCACTTCGCGATCGAAGGTCGCGCCCTCGTCGGTCTTCAGCGTGCGCCAGTACGACACCGCCGCGTCCCAGTGCCGTTGCTTCGGTGCGAACGGGCGGCCGTGCAGGTAGTCGAAGGTCGTGTCGTCGGCGCAGATCATGCCGGCACGGGCGCCGGCTTCGATCGACATGTTGCAGACCGTCAGCCGGTTCTCCATCGACATCGCGCGGATGGTGCTGCCAGCGTACTCGATCACATGGCCGGTGGCACCGGCCGCGCCGATCTGCGCGATCACCGCGAGGATCACGTCCTTGCCGGACAGGCCGGGTGCAAGCGTGCCGTTGATCGTGATGCGCAGCAGCTTCGGCTTGCGCTGCCACAGGCACTGGGTCGCCAGCACCTGCTTCACCTGCGAGGCGCCCATGCCGAACGCAAACGCGCCGAGCGCGCCGTGCGTCGAAGTGTGCGAGTCGCCGCAGGTGATCACCATGCCCGGCTGGGTCAGGCCCAGTTCGGGCCCGATCACATGCACGATGCCCTGGCGCGGATCGTCGATGCCGGCATGGTCGATGCCGCCCCAGGCCGCGTTCTGCTCGAGCAGGTCGATCAGGCCGCGCACTTCAGGGTCGGTGACCCCGGCGATGCCTGCCTCGCGCCCGAGCGTCGGGACGTAGTGGTCGGCGACCGCGAAATGCTGCTTCGGGCGGCGCACGGTGCGTCCCTCCTTGCGCAGCGCGGCGAAGGCGTGGAACGCGCCCTCGTGCAGGAAGTTCAGGTCGACATGCAGCAGCGCATCGTCGGCGCTGCCCTGTTCGATCACGTGCGCGTTCCAGATCTTCTCGAACAGCGTGGAAGGCGCGGCAGGCGGGGGGGATGCAGATTCGGCAGGCATGGGTCGCTCGCGTCTGGAGTGGGGCAGGTGGCATCAGGCGCCCGGCATTGCGCTGCGCCGCCGGGTCGCCGGGTCGTCGTTGCGATTCTCGCCGAAATCGCCCATGCGGCAGCGCACACAATGCGCCCGGGGCGCGTGTCGCGCATCTCGCTGACGACCGGGCTGACGACCGGGCTGAGGTCCGGGCTGAGGTCCGGGCCGACGACCGGGCCGACGACCGGCCTGGCGCTGATCGCTGTCGAAAAGCGCGGCGGTTAGAATGCCCACAGCGCGTCCCGCCACCACCCACCTCCGACGGCCGTCCATGAGCCCTGCCATCCACGCCCTGATCGCCCCGCGTTCGATCGCCATCCTCGGTGCCTCGAACGACCTGCAGAAGCTGAACGGGCGCACGCTGAAGTTCCTGGTCGAGAAGGGCTATGCCGGGAAGATCTACCCGGTGAACCCGAAGTACGAAAGCATCAGCCACCCGGGTGGCGAACTGCGCTGCTACCCGACGGTCCTCGACATCCCCGGACCGGTCGACCTGGCGATCGTCACCGTGCCGGCGCGCTTCGTGATCGACCAGGTGCGCGCGCTCGGCCGCAAGGGCGTACCGGCGGCGATCATCTACAGCTCCGGCTTCGGCGAAATGGGCGATGCCGGACATGCACTCGAAGATGAACTGGTCGCAGCTGCGCGCGAAGGCAAGGTCCGCCTGTGCGGGCCCAACTGCCTCGGGCTGATCAACGCGTTCGATCGGGTGATCGCCACCTTCAGCCAGTTCGGCAGCGGCGAAGTGCTGGAAGGTCCAGTCGGCTTCGTCACCCAGTCGGGCGCGTTCGGCTCGGCGATCGCCACGCTGGCACGGCGGCGCCACCTCGGCCTGGGCTACTTCGCGAACACCGGCAACGAATGCGATGCGACGCTGGTCGAGATCATGGACGAGGTGCTGTCCGACCCGCGCATCCGGGTCGGCTGTGCCTACATCGAGGGCTTCAAGGACGGCCGCGGCCTGCTGGCACTGGCCGCGCGCGCGCTCGAGGCGGGCAAGCCGATCGTGGTGACCAAGGTCGGCCGCAGCCAGGCCGGCGCGCGTGCCGCCGCGTCGCACACCGGCTCGCTCGCCGGCGAAGACCGGGTGTTCGACGGCCTCGCCCGGCAGTTCGGCATCATCCGCGCACGCAACGAAGAGCACATGCTCGACATGGTCGACGTGCTCGCCCACTGCAACCTGCCGGAGGGCAGCGGTATCGGGCTGGTCACCCAGTCGGGCGGTGCCGGGGTACTGATCGCCGACCGTGCCGAGGAACTCGGCCTGTCGCTGCCGACGCTGTCGGACGAGACCCAGGCGAAGCTGCGCGAGGTGCTGCCTGCGTTCGGCTCTGGCGCCAACCCGGTCGATGTCACCGCGCAGTTCATCGCCGAGCCGGGGATCCTGCTGAACGGCCTGCGCCTCACCCTGGCCGATCCGTCGGTGCACGTGGGCATCGTCTGGATCCTGTCGATGGATGCCCATGCCGAAATGCTGGCGGCGCTGTTCCGAACGGTGAAGGCCGAGACGACGAAGCCGTTCGTGCTCTGCTGGGTGGCCGCCTCCGAACAGGCACTGAAGCTGTGCCGCGAGGCGGGCATCCCGGTGCTGCGCGGCGCCGAGCCCGCGGTCGATGCGGTAGCCGGGCTGATCGGCCATGCGCAGGCACGCCGCGCCTGGCTCGCCGACGCTGGCGCGAGAGCGGCGACCCGGCTGCCGGCACTGTCACTGCCGGCACCCGGCGTGGTCGGCACGATCGAGGCGACCCGCCTGCTCGGGGACTGCGGCGTGTCGTCGGCACCGGCGGCGCTGGCGAAGGATGCCGATGCTGCAGCAGCAGCAGCCGCAGCGCTCGGCTGGCCGGTGGCGGTGAAGATCGAATCGCCGGACATCCTGCACAAGACCGAGGCCGACGGCGTGACGCTCGGGCTGGGCGATGCGGAGGCCGTGCGAGCGGCAGCTGCCAGGGTACTGGCCGCCGCGAAAGCCTACGACCCGCGAGCGCGCATCGATGGCGTGGTCGTGCAGAAGATGGCGAGCGGCCATGTCGAATTCGTGATCGGCTTGAAGAACGACCCGTCGTTCGGCCCGGTGCTGATGGCCGGCCTGGGCGGCATCCTGGTCGAGGTGATGAAGGATGTCGCCTTCCGTCGCTGCCCGGTCACGCCGTTCGAGGCCGGCGCCATGCTCGACGAACTGCGCGGCCGGGCGATCCTGTCCGGGGCGCGCGGCAAGCCACCGGTCGACCGTGCAGCACTGGTCGAGCTGCTGTGCGCGGTATCGCGCTTCGGCGCGGCCGCGGGCAGCCGGCTGGAGGAGCTCGACCTCAACCCGGTACTGCTGTCCACGGACGCCGCAGTGGCCGTGGACTGCGTGATGGTGCTGCGCTGAACGGCACACACCTCAGCCGGGCGACCTACGCCGGCCTGCTTGCACTGCTGCTCGCGATGGGCACCGTGCTGATGGTGCTGGTCGCCTACCTGGTGGCCGAGCTCTACCTGGCCAGCAACGGCTTGCTGGTCGCACTGCCCGCCGGGCAGGAATTCGCCCATCAGCGCCTGCGCAACCTGCTGCTGGTGCTGGCGACGCCAGTGATGGCCCTGCTCGGTTTCCTGGTCGGCTGGTTCAGTCATGTGCCGCTGCCGTCGCCGCCGCGCGACACACCGGACGAACACTGACGCCAGCGCCACGTCCGGCGCCCGGCTTGTCGCTACACTCGCGCCTTCCTGAAGCACGCCACCCGGATCCATCCCGCATGATCTCCCACTGCCTCGGCCTCGACCATGCCGTGATCAACACCGCCGGTCACATCGACGCGGCGGTGGACCAGTTCGCGCGCCTCGGCTTCCGGCTGACCCCGCGCGGCTTCCACAGTTCCGGCTCGATCAACCACCTGATGATGTTCGGGCCCGACTACCTCGAACTGATCGGCGTACCGCCGGAGAACGCCGCACTGCGGCCGGAGCTGTCTGCCGGCCCTCGCGGTCTCGATGCCATCGCCTTCGCCACCGACAGCGCGGCAGGCGCCCACACCGCACTCGAGCGCGCGAAGTTCATGCCGCAGCCGCTGAAGTCGCTTTCGCGCCCGGTGTTGCTGGATGACGGCGTCCTGGACGCACGCTTCGCGCTGGTCGCCCTGCCCCCGGACACGGTGGCCTGGGGCAGGCTGTTCGTCTGCGAACACCTGACTCGGGCACTGGTCTGGCGCGACAGCATGCGCAACCATCCGAACGGCGCGCGCGAGATCACCCGCATCACCATCGTCGTGCCCGACCCCCATGCCGAGGCATCCCGGCTGGCGCCCCTGTTCGCCGAGACTTCGACACGTCCGGACGCCCCGAGGGCCGAACTGATGCTCGGTAACCTGCGGATCGACCTGGTGACCGCTGCGTTGCTGCAGCATCGCCTGGGCCCGTCGGCCAGCGACGGTGGTGGGCGCGCGTCCTACATGGCGGCGATCGAGCTGCGCGCTGCCGACCTGGATGCAGTGCGCCAGTCGCTGCGCGCCCTTCCGGCACGCGATGTGCACGACCAGGGCTCGCGCGTGATCGTCGCCGCCCGCCTGGCCTGCAACACCACGATCGAATTCATCGACTGACACGAACTGCACAGACACTTGCCGGAGCTTTCCATGCATCACCCGTACAACCTCGGCGCGCTGATCGATCCGGCGCTCACCGCCCCTGGTGCCGACCGTATCGCCCTGATCGAACCCGCCACCTCGCCGATACGCGAATGGACCTATGCCCGCCTCGACGCGCTGTTCGACAGCGCAGCCCGCGGCCTGGTCAGGCGCGCACCCGCGCTCGGCCTTGCGCGCGGGGACCGCATCGCGATCCTCGCGGCGAACTCCGCCGAATTCATGGCGGCCGCGTTCGGCGCGATGCGCGCGGGCTTCGTCTGCGTGCCGGTGAACTACAAGTTCCCGCAGGAGACCATCGACTACATCGCCGCCAACTGCGGCGCGAAGCTGGTGTTCTGCGATGCCGCGCGCCGGGCGCAGGTACCGGCCGGTCTGCCGGTGATCGAGTTCGGGGCCACCGGGCCGGACGGCTTCGATGCACTGCTCGACCCGGGTCCGTTCACGCCGGTCGAGCCGAACGTCATCGACGGCGAGCGCGAACCGGCGATCTTCCTGTACACGTCGGGCTCGACAGGGCGGCCGAAGGGCGTGGTGCTGTCGCATGCGAGCCACCTGTGGGTAACGGGCAAGCGCACCGAAGGGCAGGACTATTCGAGGCACCGACTGCTGGTGGCCGCGCCGCTTTACCACATGAACGGCCTGGCGATGGCCCAGTTGTCGATGCGTGCTGGCGCGACGCTGGTGCTGCTGCCCCAGTTCAACACCCTCGAGTACATCGCCGCGATCGAGGCCTACCGCTGCACCTGGCTCACCGCCGTGCCACCGATGCTCGCGATGATGCTGCAGGAAGCCGACGCGATGGCCCGCACCGACCTGTCCTCGGTCAAGTTCATCCGCATGGGATCGGCCCCGGTCAGCGAGGCGCTGATGTCGCGCATCCACGCCGCCATCCCGCAGGCGATCGTGGCGAACGGCTACGGCACCACCGAGGCGGCGATGGTGGTGTTCGGCCCGCATCCGAAGGGGCTGCCGCAGCCCCAGATGTCGGTCGGCCATCCGCATCCGGCAGTCGCGCTGCGGCTGGTCGCCGGCGACGACCTCGACGCCGACGAAGGCGTGCTGCAGATGAAGAGCCCGGCGATGCTCAACGGCTACCACGGGCTGCCGGAGGCGACGCGCAAGGCGATCACCGAAGACGGCTTCTACATCACCGGCGACATCTTCCGCCGCGATGCCGACGGCTTCCACTATTTCGTCGGCCGCGCGGACGACATGTTCGTGTGCGGCGGCGAGAACATCTACCCCGGGCAGGTCGAGAAGTTGCTCGAACGCCACCCTGCCGTCGAGCAGGCCTGCTGCATCCCGGTCGAGGACGACATCAAGGGCATGAAGCCGGTCGCCTTCGTGATCCTGAAGGGGGGCCAGTCGGCCACCGAGGACGAACTGAAGCGGCACTGCCTGCAGCATGCGCCGGCCTACATGCATCCGCGGCGGGTCTGGGTCGTCGACGCGTTCCCGCTGGCGGGCACCAACAAGATCGACCGCAAGGTGGTGACTGCGCTGGCGATGGCCGGGCTCTCGGCCGCGCCACCCAATCTGGGTTAACCTTCGTCCGATTGCCTGAGCCGCTCACAAAGTCGGCCGGCAGTTCGACCACATCGAGAGGAGCCTCAAATGACTTCGCGCCGCAACGTACTGGGTCTGTCCGCCGCTGCAGCAGCCACTGCACTCCTGCCCGGAATCGCCCGGGCGCAGCAGTGGCCGTTGAAGCCCATCCGGGTGATCATTCCGTGGACGCCTGGCTCGACCACCGACGTCGTCGCCCGCATCGTGCTCAACCAGTTGTCCGCCGCACTCGGCCAGCCGGTGATCCCGGACAACCGGTCCGGTGCCGGCGGCACCATCGGCTCGGCGGCGGTCGCGCGCGCCGATCCGGACGGCTACACCCTGCTGATCCACTCCTCGGCGCATTCGGCGGCTCCCGCCACCTTCCCGAACACGCCTTACAGCCCGCGCAACGACCTGGTCGGCGTGGCCAACCTCGGCGTCGTACCCAACGTGATCGTGGTCAACGCCGACAGCGGCATGAAGACGCTGGCCGACATGGTCGCGCGCGGACGCAAGGGCGACCTGCTGTTCTCCTCGGCCGGCATCGGCAGCGCAACCCACTGGGCTGCCGAGCGGTTCCTGATGAGCGCCGGCCTCAAGGCCACCCACGTGCCGCACAAGGGTGGCCCGGAGGCGATGACCGACGTGGTCGCTGGGCGGGTCGACTTCTATGCCGGTGGCTCGTCCTCGGCGCTGCCGATGATCACCGCCAGGAAGGTGATCCCGCTGGCGGTCACCACGCCCACGCGCTCACGTGCATTCCCCGATGTGCCGACCACCATCGAACTGGGCTTCAAGGACAGCGACTACTCGTTCTGGAGCGGAATGCTGGCCCCGGCGAAGACCCCGGCCCCGATCATCCAGCGGCTGTCCACCGAGATGTCGAAGATCCTGAACGAA
>JBILGF010000146.1:0-7211 GCA_044351195.1 Burkholderiales bacterium | reverse complement strand
ACCACGATATCGTCGCGGGTCTTCAGCGGGCCGACGCATTCGACGCCCTCGATCACGTTGAGCGAGGTCGAGGCGACGATGATCTCGGCCATCGTGTTGATGCCCAGCCCGAAGCCATGGCCGATCACGCAGCGCACGCCGGCAGCTTCCGCCGTGGCGATCATGCGGCGCGTGCCGAGCAGGCCGCCCTGCTTCATCACCTTCACCTTCACGATGTCCGCCGCCTCGGTACGCAGGATGCCGATCAGGCTGGCATGGTCGAGCACCGACTCGTCGGCCATCAGGGGCACGCCGACGCCCTGGGCATGGCGCCGGATGCGGCTCATCGCCGGAAGATCGTCCCAGGCCACCGGTTGCTCGACCAGCTGCAGCCGGGCGCGGGCGGTGCCGGTGATGAAGGCGATCGCATCGGATTCGGAGAATCCTTCGTTCGCGTCGGCGCGGATCGCGAAATCGCTGCCGACCGCCTCGCGCACCGCGAGTACCCGGTCGATGTCGGTCTTCACCTCGCCACCGACCTTCACCTTGCACGATCGGAAACCCTTCGCCTTCCAGCCTGCCGCCTGGCGCGCGGCCTCGTCCGGCGCGAGCATGCCGACCCAGGCGTTGAAGCGGATCTCGCGTACTACCGCGCCCCCGAGCAGGGTGGCCATGCTGATGCCGGCGCGCCGCGCAGTGAGGTCGAGGCAGGCCATCTCGAGCGCCGCCTTGGCATCGAAGAAGGCCGGGTCGATGCTGTCCAGGGTCGCCATCATCGCGTGGATGTTGTCGGCGGGCGCGCCGATCATGGCTGGCGCGAAATGGTCGCGCAGCATGCGGAAATGGTCGGCGACCGATTCCTTCGAATACCCGGGCGAGGGATCGATGTTGCCGATGCCGGTGGCGCCGTCGGCATCCCTTACCACCAGCACGACGCTGCGCTGGATATCCTTCACGCTGTGCGCGGTCTTGAATGCCTCGACCAGCGGCACGCCGACCAGGTTGATCTCGATGGACTGGATGCTCATGTCTTCCTTTCCCGGGTCACTGGGCCTGAAGGCCGATCGACTTCACCAGCGCCGCATAGCGCTCGAAGTCCTTGCGCATGCGCGCGGACAGCTCATCCGGCCCGCCGGACCAGGGCGCCACGCCCTGCGACTCCAGCGCACGGCGCACATCGGAGTCCTTCACCGCGCGCATCAGGTCCGCGGCGAGCCGGTCGACGACAGGACGCGGCAGGTTGGCCGGGCCGAGCATCGCGATCCACGGGTTCATCTCGAATCCGGGCAGCCCGGCCGATTCGGCGAGCGGTGGCACCTCGGGCATGGTGGGCTGGCGGGTGAGCGTGGACACGCCCAGCGCCTTCAGGCGGTTGGCCTTTACCTGGCCGATTGCATTGGGCAGGGTCGCGGTCGAGGCGAAGGTCTCGCCACCGAGCAGCGAGGCCATCGACTGCGGGCCGCCGCGGTAGGGTACGTGCATCAGCCGGATCTTAGCTGCCGTGGCGAACGCCTCCATGCCGAAGTGCGGCGAACTGCCGTTTCCGGAAGATGCGTAGCTGATCTTTCCCGGCTGCGAGCGAGCCAGGGCGATGAAGTCACGCGCAGTCTTCACCGGCAGCGACGGATGCACCACCAGTACCCAGGGCTGTCCGGACACGAAGCCGATCGGCGTGAAGTCCTCGAACGTGCGGTAGGACAAGGACTTGTAGGTGCTGGCGTTGGACACATGCGTGGCCGAGTGCACCATCAGGGTGTAGCCGTCGGCCGGCGCGCGCGCGACGACCTCCGCACCGATGGTGCCGGCAGCCCCCGCGCGGTTCTCGATCACCATCGGCACGCCGAGGTACTCGCTCATCTTCTGTGCCACGGGGCGCGCGGCGGCGTCGTTCGACCCGCCGCCGGGCCAGGGCACGATCACCCGGATGGGCTTGGCCGGCCAGGACTGGGCGGTCACGGCGATCGGGGACAGCAGGAGGCCACCGAGCGCGACAATGGCTGCGGTCAGTACGGCTTCATTCTTCATGCGCGATGCTCCTCGACGAAATTCCAGTCGACCTCGGCACCCCAGCCGGCGCCCTGCGGGATGTCGACCATGCCGTCGCGCATCTGCATGCGCTCTCGGTACAGCCCGTAGGACAACGGATTGCGGTCCGCCCCGCCCATGGTCTCGACGCCGAACGAGGCCGTGCGGAAAGCTGCGACCAGGTGCGAATGGATTTCCGGGGCCAGGTGCGGCGCGATCGACACGCTATGCTGCTCGGCCATGTGCGCGATACGCACGGCCTCGGTCATGCCGCCCGCGCGCGTCGCGTCGAACTGCACGTAGCGGATACCGCCCTGTTCGATGAAGTCGCGCACCGTGTGGCGGGTGAGTTCGCGCTCGCCATGGCCGACCGGGATGTGCGTGGAACGGGTGAGCACCGCGAAGTCGGTCGGGCTCAGGTGCCAGTGCAGCGGCTCTTCCAGCCAGAAGATGTCGAACGGCTCGACCGCACGGGCGAAGCGGATGCAGTCGTCCAGCGAAAAGGCTGCGTTCATGTCGAGCATCAGCAGTACGTCGGGGCCGATGGCCATGCGCGTGGCATGGATGCGCTCGACTTCCTCGGCGATCGACAGCCCGCCGGTCTTGAGCTTGACCGCGCGGTAGCCGGCTTCGACATAGCCGGCGAGCTCGTGCGCGCAGGCATCGAGCGGTGCCCCTTCACGGTAGAAGCCGCCAGTGGCATAGCTGCGCACCGGTGCGCCGCTGCCGCCGAGCAGGCGCCACACCGGCAGGCCTGCCGCCTTGCCACGGATGTCCCACAGTGCCAGGTCGATGCCGCCGATCGCCGCCATCACGTTCGCGCGTGCCGAGCGGGCGAGCGGCGCGGGCAGGCCGTCGCGGGCAAACATGCCGCCCGGTCGCGGCGAGGTCAGCGCGAACAGGAACTCCCAGTTGTCGGTGGTGGCGAGCGCATCGCGCCCGTGCAGCAGGGGCGCGAACTTCCCGACCCAGTCGCACACCGCCGGCATCGGCGTTGCGTGGATCTCTGCGGTACCGATCAGTCCGTCGTCGGTACGCACCTCGACGACGATCAGCTGTGCCTTCTGATGGCATTCATGCGCCGTGTAGAGGGTTTCCGTCAGCGGCACCGACAGAGGGTGCGTGCGGATCTCTGCGATACGCGTCAATTGAGGTTCCTCGACTGATTCATGGCCCGGAACACCCGACACCGCGCAGGCGGCCCCAGCGGCGACGGTGTGCACGTGTGCTGCGGGTCGCCAGCGCCATCGGGGGCGGTTGCTGCGGCTGGTGGCGCAATGGTCGCACGGACGCCGATGTGCTGCCTGACGGCCACGCCCGGCAGTGCGTCATCATCCCTGCGTGGGGTGCGCCGCCGCGACCGGGTGCGGTGTTCCCGGGGCTCAGGCGGCCGGACGATCGGCCTTGATCGTCGTGCGCAGCAGGAAGCGCCGCTCGTTCGCGTCGAACGCGTTGCGCTTGTGCATCGTGCAGCGGTTATCCCACATCACGAGGTCTCCGACCTGCCACTCCTGGAACCAGCAGTAGGGCACCTGGGTTGCATGCGCCCAGAGCCGGTCGAGCAGCGCCTCGCTCTCTTCCAGCGGCAGGCCCATCACGTAGCCGTTCGGACGGCGGCCGAGGAACAGCGCACGCCGACCGGTCTCGGGATGGCGGATGACGATCGGGTGGATGGCCCCCGGCGCCTCGCGCGGGTCTGTCACGGGCTTGAAGCCCTTGCGCAGTTCGCCGGCGCTGTTGTGGCTGGCGTCATGCTTGATCTGCCGGCCCTCGACCGCGGCCTTCAGGTCGGGCGGCAGCGTCTCGTAGGCGGCGTACATGTCGATGAAGCCCGTCTCGCCGCCCTTCGAGGGCAGCTCGACTGCGTAGAGCAGCGCCGCCGACGGGGTGATCTCCTGGTACGACATGTCGGTATGCCAGACCGCCTCGCCATAGCCAAGGCTGCCGATGACTTCGCCGTCGACCTTGATGTTGGACATCACGGCCAGCTCCGGATAGCCCTCGATCCAGTTCTTGCCGCGCACGTTGATCGGTGCCTTGTCGAGCGTGCCGAAGCGGCGGCTGAATGCGAGCAGGTCGTCCTTGGTCAGGTTCTGCCCGCGGAAGCGCAGCACCTTGTGGTCGAGCCAGGCGTCGCGGATGGCCTCGATGGTGGCATCCGACAGTTCGGTCGAGATGTCCGGGCCGACGATGTCGGCGCCGACGCCCCTGCCGGTGGGAACGACCTGCACATGCGCGGCGGGGTTGAAGCCGCTGGCGGGTGTTGCGACGGCGTCGAGCGTGGCGGGCGGGGTCATGGCGGATCCTTCCTCGAGATCGGTGTGGCCGCCATTGTATTGTCGATTATCAATAATCTGCAAGAACCCCGTTGCAGGCCGGCGCGGCTAGAATCGGTGCCATGGCCGCCCGATCGAACCCGCAGCAGCAGCCCGCCGGCGCGGCGGCCGGGCTGGGTGCGACCATGCCCGAGCGGATCGCGCGCGTGCTGGCCGCACGCATCGTCGAGGGGGTGCTCTCGCCCGGTCAGCGGCTGGTCGAGGCGAACATCGCCGCCGAGTTCGGGGTCAGCCACGGGCCGGTACGCGATGCGCTGCGCGCGCTCGAGCGGCAGGGGCTGGTCACCATCGCCCCCTACCGCGGAGCGGTGGTGCGTGAAGTGTCGGTGCGCGAGGTGACCGAGCTGTACCAGGTGCGCGCGGCGCTGGTCGGGTTGCGCGCGCGCTGGATCGCCGAAGATGCCGGACACCAGGCGTTCGCGCAGACCCTCAAGCCCGGGATCGCAGCCCTGCGCGCGATGGTGCGTGGCAACGGCGACGCCGACGGCTATGTCGATGCCGCGCTGGCGGTGAATGCGGCGTTTACCGCGTCGGTGGCCAATCCGTGGCTGCGCGCGATGCTCGAGTCGCTGTCGATGCAGACCGCGCGCTACACCCGCCTAGGGCTGCGTGATCCGAAGCGGCGCCGCGATTCGGCCATGGCCTGGCAGGGCCTGATCCGGGCGATCGAGGCCGGCGATGGCGAGACGGCCGAGCGCATCGCGCGCGAAAACTCGCTGGCGCTGCGCGATGCGGCGATCAGGGCACTGGAAGAACGCGCGACGGTGCCGAAGAACAGGCCCGCGCCGCGCGGCCGCTGATCACTCGGGCTGGATGCCCGCCGCGCGGATCGTCTTGCCCATCCGCTCGAACCCTTCACGGGTCAGCCGGCGCAGTTCCTCCGGGGTGGACCCGATCGGCTCCAGCCCGAGCGCGGTCAGCTTGTCGCGGACGTCCGGGTCGGCCACCGCGCGTGCCGCCTCGGCAGCCAGCCGGTCGATCATCGCCTTCGGCGTGCCGCGCGGCATGTAGAGCCCGGCCCAGGTCACGTATTCGAAACCGGGCAGGCCGGATTCGGACACGGTCGGCACATTGGGGATCTGCGGGAAGCGCTTCGCGCCGCCGACTGCGAGTGCGCGCACCTTGCCGGCCTGGATCTGGGACAGCACGATCGACAGCGCGGTGAACATCGCCGGCACATGGCCGCTGACCACGTCGGACGCGGCACCGGTCGCGCCCTTGTACGGTACATGGTTCAGCTTCACGCCGGCCTGCAGCGAGAACAGCTCCATTGCGATGTGCTGCGGGCTGCCGACGCCGCCCGATGCGTAGTCGATCCTGCCCGGGTTGGCCTTGGCGAGCGCGATCAGGTCCTTCACGCTCTTCACCGGCAGGCTGGGGTTGGCGATCAGCACCCAGGTGATGTTGGCCAGCAGGCTCACCGGCTCGAAGCTCTCGAGCGTGTTGTAGTTGACCTTCTTGCGCAGGTGCGGCGTCATGTTCAGCGTGCCGTCGTTGGCGCCGAACATCGTGTAGCCATCGGCGGGGGCGCGTGCAGCGCGTTCGGCCCCGATCACCCCGGCCGCGCCGGGCACGTTCTCGAGCACGATCGGCTGCTTCATGTTGTCGCTCATCCGCTGCGCCACGATGCGCAGGATGGCGTCGGCACCGCTGCCGGCCTGGACCGGGACGATCATGGTGATCGGGCGTGCGGGGTAGGCCTGCGCGTGCACCGCGGCCGTGAGCGACAGCGGGGCCAGGGCGATGGCCAGCAGCGCGCAGCCGGCGCGCAACGGTTTGGTGGTCGACATGGGGGCAGGACTCCTCTCGGTGGCAGGCCTGCGCGCCCGCGGGTCCGGGTCTGGCGCAGGCTGGGAACAGCGCTTGCCGCCGGGCATGTTCTTGCGACAGGTTCGCAGCAGCGGCTGGCGATCCTAGCCAATCGGGCACGCGAGGGCAACGCCTATAATCCGCGCTCCTTGAAAGAATCGCCAACCGCCACCGGAGCAGACATGAAACCACCGCGCATCACGATCCCTCCGGGAAGCGCCATCGGCGTGATCGGTCTCGGCCTGATGGGTTCGGCGGCCGCCGCGCGCCTGACCTCCGCCGGATTCACCGTGATCGGCTACGACGTCGATGCCGGCGCGGCGGGCCGTCTCGGCCTGCCGGCCGAGCAGCGAGCCCGTTCCATCGCCGAGATCGCCGATCGCTGCGACTGCTGCGTGGTCGCGGTGTTCAACACCGAACAGGTCGAACAGGTGCTGGAAGGCGCCGGCGGTCTCGCCGAGGCGCGCGACGCCAGCGCCGAGCGCGAGCGACCGCCGCTGGCGGTGGTGTGTATCAGCACCTGCGATCCGGAGGCGATCTCGGCGCTCGCCGCCCGGCTGCCGCGCGAGCGCATCGCCTTCGTCGAAGTGCCCGTGTCGGGGACCAGCCAGCAGTTCGTGCGCGGTGACGGCCTGGGCCTGGTCGCCGGCAGCGATACCGATATCGCCCGCCTGGCGTCGGTGCTCGACGCGATGGTGCCGAAACGGCACCGGGTCGGGAAGCCGGGAGACGGCGGCCGCGCGAAGCTTGCGATCAACCTGATGCTGGGCGTGAACCGCGCGGCGCTGGCCGAAGGCCTGGTGTTCGCCGAGCGCATGGGCCTAGACCCCACCGCATTCCTCGCCGTGGCGCGCGACTCGGCGGCCTACTCGCAGATCATGGACGTCAAGGGCGCGAAGATGATCGCCGCCGACTTCACGCCGCACGGCAAGGTCAACCAGTCGATGAAGGACTTCACGCTGATGCTCGAACAGGCGAAGCGGCTGGGGCAGCGACTGCCGCTGGGCGAGACCTATGCCGGGCTGATGCAGGGCTGCATCGACCACGGCGAGGCGGAACTGG
>JBILGF010000243.1:0-5303 GCA_044351195.1 Burkholderiales bacterium | reverse complement strand
TGCCCTGGGCAGCGCCAGCATCAGCGCCGCCAGTGCAGCACCCGTGACGATGCCGGCCAGGACTTCGTTCGACAGCCAGATGTATGCGGCCTCGGCCCTGAGCATCGCCAGGCCAGTCGCGAACTTGATCATCGCCGCCATCGACAGCATCGACAGCATCGCAACCAGCGCATGCCAGCGCTGTCGCATCAGCGCCATGACGAACAGACACACCGCCAGCGTATTCACCGCCACCGCAAGCGACTCCCGGACCGAAAACGTGCTGGGCGGGATGAAGCCCGTGCCCGGGATAGGCAGCGACGCGGACAGCGCACGCAGGGACATCAGCGGCAGGGACGGGTCGAGCTGGGTCAGGAACCAGAGCGCGACCAGGGCCAGTCCCGGTTCCGCGATCCGTCCCGGCACACACCAGCGGCGCCGCACGTCGCGCACATGCGACCACAGCGGCATGCGCCCGGTACGCACGGCCACGAGTGCGCCCAGCAGCGTACCGGCCGCATTCAGCAGCAGGTCGATGCTGGAGGCGACCCGCCCCGGCAGGTACATCTGCGCGGTCTCCAGTGCGAGGCTGAGCACGGTGCCGGCAACGGTCGCCAGGACAAGGGCCAGCCACGGCCGCAGGTAGCGCATCACCCCGAGGGTGAGCAGCAGGCCCAGCGGCAGGTAGGCCGCACCGTTGATGAACAGGTCGAAACGCTGCCAGCGGCGCGGCCACGGCTCGTCGAGGAAGGCCAGCGGCGGCACGCCCGGCGTTGCCCAGCCGCCGAACGGCGACAGGCTCGCATACACGATGACCAGCAGGTAAGCTCCCGCGAAATACCACGCGAGCCGGCTTTCCCGCGCCTGTTCCAGCCGGAAATCCGTGACGACGCGCGTAACGACCTCAGTATCGGGCCCCGCAGGATTCATCGATGAAATTCTATGACGTTTTCAATGGCGACGCGGACGGGATATGCGCATTGCATCAGTTGCGCCTGGCCGAGCCGCGCGACGCGATCCTGGTGACCGGGACCAAGCGCGAGATCGAACTGCTCGACAGGGTAGAGGCTGGCCGGGGCGACGAGATCACCGTGTTCGACATCTCGCTCGAGGTCAACCGGGAGGCGCTGATGCGCGTGCTCGATACCGGCGCGCGCGTACGCTACTTCGACCACCATTTCGCCGGCACGATCCCGCAACGGCCGGGTTTCCGGGCGCACATAGACGGTTCTGCAGACACCTGTACCAGCCTGATCGTCGACCGCTTCCTCAACGGCAAGTATCGCGCATGGGCAGTCGTCGCGGCCTTCGGCGACAACCTGCGCGAAGCCGCCTGGAAAGCGGCCGAACCGCTGGAAATGAACGACATGCAGATGCACACGCTGCGCGTGCTCGGCGAATGCCTGAACTACAACGCCTACGGCGAATCGATCGACGACCTGCATTACCAGCCCGACGAACTGTACGAGACGCTGCGCCGCTACGACAACCCCCTCGACTTCGTGGTGGCCGAGCCGGTGTACGAAGTGCTGCGTACCGCACTGTCCGACGATCTCACCCGGGCTGCCGAGGTGGAGCCGGCGATGGTGCGCGAATCGGCCGCGGCATTCATCCTGCCCGATGCCGCATGGTCACGCCGCATCTCCGGCTTCTTCAGCAACCAGCTGGCCAATGCATTCCCCCTGCGCGCGCACGCCGTGCTCACCGTGCGCAGCGGCGGCTACCTGGTCAGCGTGCGCGCACCAGCGAGCATCCCGGCCGGGGCCGACGCCCTCTGCCGGCAGTTCGAGACCGGTGGCGGGCGCTCACGAGCCGCGGGCATCCAGTTGCTGCCCGAGTCTGAACTGCCGCGGTTCCTTGAGCGCTTCGAGCACGCCTTCGCCAAGCAGCGAAGCTAGAAAAGAGGTCGGGTCAGATACCGTCTCTTGCCGGAAAGAAACGGTTCGGAGCCAGGAAGAACGCCAGCACCAGCGCCCCTTTCGGCGAACGCGCGGCATGCCGGCTGCCAGCCGGGCGCCAGACGAAGTTGCCGGCGGTACACTCGCCTTCGTCGTCTTCGATCGCGCCTTCGAGAATGTACGACTGCTCGATGCGTACATGCTCGTGGTCGCCAAGCACCGCCCCCGGCGCCCAGCGAAAGAGCGCAGTCAGCAGGCCGGTGGTCGGCTCCTCCATCAGCACCTTCATCCTGATCAGCGGTGACGGCGTGTCGCGCCAGGGCAGCGATTCCACGTCGACGAATCTCGAGGCCAGCGCCGACAACGTCGAGGCGGCGGCAGGCGGCCGCGTAGAATCTGGAGTGATGGCGCTCATGCAGGGGCTCCGGGGTAGACGCAGGGTTGGCCGATCGCCAGTGCCGTTCGATGCAGGCCGGGCAAACGCCGGTGTATTGTGCGGCATGTCCAACCGAACGATCAGCCCCTGCCGATGACCGCCAGCACGATTCCCACCTGCATCCCACACGATCCCGATCCCCGCGCACCGAAGGTGCCCTTCCCGCCGCACGCGTGCGATACCCATGCTCATGTGTGCGGTCCGGCGTCGCGCTACCCGTACTGGTCCGAACGAATCTACACGCCGCCGGACGCATTGCTCTCCGAGTACCGGCACATGCTCGACACGATCGGCTGCGAGCGGGCGGTGCTGGTGCAACCCAGCGTGTACGACATCGACAACCGGGCGATGCTCGATGCACTGGCGGCCGACCCGGAGCGCCTGCGCGGCATCGCGGTGGTTCCATTCGACGTACCGGTGACCGAGATCGAACGGCTGCATGCCGCTGGCGTGCGCGGCGTCCGCTGCAATATCGTCGACCTCAAGACTGGCAAGGGTCAGCTACCGCTGGACGCCCTGAAGGGTCTCGCGAACACGATCAAGCCGTTCGAGTGGCATGTCGAGTTCCTGATGCACGTGAACGAGTTCCCCGACCTCGACCGCCAGCTCGCCGGATTCCCGGTGCCGGTCGTGTTCGGCCACCTCGGCTATGTGCCGACCGGCAAGGGCACGTCCGACGCCGGCTTCCAGGCGCTGCTGCGGCTGATGCGGGACGGCGCCGCCTGGGCCAAGATGACCGGCCCGTACCGGCTGACCGGCAGCGAGATGCCCTACCCCGACACCGACGATTTCGCCTTCGCGCTGGTCGAGGCCGCGCCACAGCGGCTGATCTGGGGCACCGACTGGCCGCATGTGATCGTCAGGACACGCATGCCCAACGACGGCGACCTCGCCGACCTGCTCGGACACTGGGTTCCGGACGTGAAGGTTCGCGACAGGATCCTCGTGGACAACCCGGCGACGCTCTACGGATTCTGAGCCCCCCATCAAGGCAGGGGCCCGATCGTGGACAGCCACGATGCCTTAGCCCGGAAGGCCGGCCACGACCCGCACGTCCGTGCGCTCAGACGCACACCCTCCGGCTCTCGGCATGCCCCCGAGCAGGGCTCGGCCCTAGAACGCAGCAAGCACGGCGCCGACCAGGCCTGCGCCGATGAGCGCAAGACAGGGCGCGATGCTGAGCAGGAACCCGGGCCCGCGCTTGCCGGGCTCGGACATGTAGGCCTGCTGGTAGAGCACTCGACCAACCAGAAAGACTGCGCCACACCCGGCGACATAGCTGGCAGGCCAGTACTGCGCCGCGATGTAGAGCGCCGGCAGGAAGAGAACCAGGAGCTCCAGCGTGTTCATCTGCACCCGATAGGCCCGCTCGAACATCTCGTGCCCGGTGACCGCGGGCGCATGCACGCCGTACTTGCCGCGCGCACGCCCGACCAGCCCGGCGAACACGAAGAACTGCAGCAGCGCGAGGAGCGCGACGATGTCTACGAGGGGCATGTGGATCCGGTATTGTCGGAGAGGTGAGATGTCAGGGGTACGCGGCGTCACGGAAGGGCGACCACCGCAGCGGGTTTCCGGCTGAAGTCTACTCGTGACCGCGCCGACAAGTCTTGCCCCCGCGCTGCCTGCGCGCTGTCGGACACCCCGCGGGAGACAAGACGGCACCTGACCCCGTCCGGGTGGTCCGCGTTGAAGGCACAATACATCCCCCATCCCATTCAGCAAGACGTCCTGAAAAGCCGTGACGCCAACCCCCTCCGACACCCCTGATACCCCTGACACCTCGATTCGCGCCCGTGTCGCAGCCCTGCTCGCGCACGGCATCTGCCAGCGGACGATCCTGGCACTGATCCTCATCAACGCCGTGATCCTCGGGCTGGAGACTTCCCGCGACATCATGGCGAGCCATGGCGCGCTGCTGAGTTCGATCGACCGCGCGATCCTGGCGATTTTCGTCGTCGAGATTGCCGCCCGGATCTTCGCGTACCGGGCCGCGTTCTTCCGCGATCCTTGGAGCCTGTTCGATTTTGCGGTGGTCGCCATCGCGCTGGTGCCCGCAACCGGACAACTGGCCGTACTGCGCGCGCTACGCGTGCTGAGGGTACTGCGGGTGCTCACCATCGTGCCGTCCATGCGGCGGGTGGTCGGGGGCCTGCTGGCAGCGATCCCCGGGCTGTCATCGATCGCCATGGTGCTCGCGCTGGTGTTCTATGTCTTCGCGGTGATCACGACCAACCTCTTCAGCGCCGACTTCCCCGACTGGTTCGGCACGCTCGGACGGTCGCTCTACACGCTGTTCCAGATCATGACGCTCGAGAGCTGGTCGATGGGTATCGTGCGACCGGTGATGGACGTCTATCCATACGCCTGGGCCTTCTTCGTGCCGTTCATCCTGATCGCCACCTTCACGATGCTGAACCTGTTCATCGGCGTGATCGTGAGTGCAATGCAGAGCTTCACCGAGGACGAGAAGGCCGAGACGATCGCGGCAGTCGATGCTGCCCGCGAACATATCGAGGCCGACCTGCATGTCGAAGTGCGCGCCCTGCGCACCGAGATCGCGGAACTGCGGATACTGCTGCAGGCGCAACGCATGGACGAGCCCTCTACCGGGGGGGCTGCGCCAGGCAAGGCGCAGGCGTGAACTTGAAACGCCCCGGGTTTGGCGCAGGGCATCCGCCCTTGTTGACTTGGCCACGGTCCAGCATGTCCCAGCGAAGCGATTGATTGGTCCACTTGAGTGAACAGTCAGCCTGCGGTCCCTGGAGCATCACGGCAGCGGGCCCAGACGCGACAACCAGGATGCTTTACCTCGGTATGCGGCCCAGAGCGAGTTGAAGCCCAGCAATGCCAAGAGGAAGCCACCACCGAGACGCCATGCGAAAGAAAGATGATCCTGGAAAAGCGAAAAAATACCGATGCCGAGCAAAAGGGCGCCGAACACGGCCGAGAAGATGCGCTCCGCATTGCTCACAGAAAAATCACCATAG